>JAFGJC010000309.1 GCA_016929305.1 candidate division CSSED10-310 bacterium
GATATTGCTGTATAATCTTGCCAAAGAGGGATCGAGAATAAATCCCAGAAATTGAAGGTTTTCTCCGGATCCCGTATGATCCGGCCAAACAAACTCCGGAATGATAATCATCTCCGTTATCCCTGTCGGTATTGTGTATTTAAAATGATCAAATCCGTTCGATGATGATATCCAAGACGGCGCAAACCAGTATTGGCCATATATGTCAAGAATGATGAAAACAGCGGCATTGGGTATATCTTTTGAAGGATTATCGATCGTCGCTCTCAGAAAACATTTATCACCCGCGTAAAACCGATGCTCCGGCATATTTAAACGAATTTGGGGAAATAACCGGAGAGGGGTTACTGTGGGGATTGGTGTGATGGTCGGTGTCATGGTAGGAAACGGTGATGGTGTTGGTGTTGGAGCTATAATGGTGAAATCGGTTGATCCGGCATCTGCCGACCAATTCCATGAATAATCATATGCAATAATTTTCAAACGGCAACTTTCGGAGTTTACATACGGAATATGCCAGTCATAACAACCGTCTTCCAAAACTGCTCCGGCTACCACATACGGCCAGGTTTCACCGGAATCCGCTGAAAGAAAAATATCGCAGTATAAAATACCCTCATTATCCTGAGCATCCCATCGAATTCTGACCACATTACCCTGTTCAAATGTCGCTTCGCCGTCCGGATAGATCAGTTCGATCTCTGGTGTTTCATTATCTTCCGGCATCCATTTCCATATTCCACCCTCATCCATTCCGAGATATACCGCCTCTTGCATGAGTTCAAACCTTGATCTGACAATTGTGACCGATCCCTCAAACAGGCCGGTGGTTTCTCGGGTCCATGTTTCTCCCGTATCCTGGCTGAAATAAAAGCCATTGGCACCACAGAAAACATCTCCTGAAAGCGGTGATATATTGATTGTATTGACCGAACCTTGAATTTCAGAACCGAGTCCGGTTACCCAGGAATCACCACCATCGTCAGTCCGTACAATTTTCGAATAAAGCTCATTCAGGTAAAAACGGTCAGCATGTGTCGGGTCGTAAGCCATATCGCTGCCGATATAGATATCAGGGATCTGTGTCCATGTTGCACCAAGATCCTCTGATTTTTTAAATATCGTAACCGTATTTGTCCGTTGCTTCACAAACACCGTTTCCGCGTGGAATGGATCGGGACAAACCATAACTGTATTGGTGAATTCTCTTTTCCACCAATTTTGACCTGCATTTGTTGAAACATAGAAACCCCAAGCATCGGTATTGATGCATCGGGCGGCAAAAGCATAATCGGGATATGCCGGGCTGAAGGCTATGCTCGACGTCAGCGCGCTTCCAGTCATTCCGACATCTTCCCATGTTTTACCGCCATCATTCGAGCGAAACAAAACATTAGTTCCCGCCAAAATAATGTCAGGATCGTCAGGATGGTAAGCCGCTTGAACAAGATAAGACGGTTCCAGATTCGAAACTCTCCGCCAGTCCCTGCCATTCCTGTCTGTCATCACCAGTCCCTGATATCGATCAGCCGCCAGCAGCGTGTTTTCATCTATAGGATTTAGTGCCAATGTGTACACATCGGAAGCAGACATATATCGATTGCTTTTAATCCATTGACTGCCGCCGGTATCGGTAGCAAGAACTCCTTTTATCAATCTGCCGATGTATATTTTCTGTGGGTTTTCAGGATCGATACATATATCAAACGCCATTCCATTGTTTTTTGCGCTGATGTCCAGCCATGTTTCACCATTGTCGTAACTTTTGAACATCACGGTATCCTGATTCGGATCGAAATGATTGATACCACCCACTGCCCAAACGACTTCAGGCTCAGAAAGCGTTGTTTTTACACGGTTTATCGGCGCTTCCAGAACAATCCGCCATGTACCGCCCTCGTCATCGGTCACTGCCACTTGACCGGTATCGTTAAATCTCCTGCAGGTGAATATTCGGTACGGCGGTGAATTGGAAATGCTAATACCTCTGGCACTTGATGTTCGGTCGGGTAATGTGCATGTATTGTTATATGATTTGCTAAAACGCCAGGTTACTCCACCATCATCTGATATACCGATCATATAGTCATCGACTGCGGCATAAATGCGGTCCGGATCTTCTGGATGGCTGATGAATTCATAAAATTTGCGATCGCTGTGATAAGGCCACCATGATACACCGTTATCCTCGCTGATGAATAGACCCCATTCACCGCCCGCAAGCAGCCGGTTCGGATAATCAGTAATCCAGATATCATTCAATTGTCCTGATAAATTCAAATATTCCCAGGTCACGCCGCTATCACTACTCCGATAGATACCACACTCCCCACTGTATGCATCAGTGCCGGTCATATAAAGTGTTCCTAAATGTGACATGTCATATCGTAAATGAGAAAACGCCGTATACTCTTCAACCACCTCCCCTAAAGGTATCCAGCTTATCGCACCATTGTATGAATGGAAGATACCTCCAGGTGTTGCCGCAATCAGGTGCAGTGAATTTGCAGGATCCAGGCATAATGCGGAGACAGTTCCACCCCAGGGTCCATTCAATCTCCGCCAGCGATACCCATCACGCGATATCGATTTCACAGGCATCGAGAGAAACACGATCATCAATGCCGTACAAATCCAATGAATTCCGCCTTGAACGCCAAGGTAATTTTTACGCATTCTTCCGTCGCATCCTTATCGAATTCAAAAGTTGCCTGACATTCGTCAACGCTGTTTTCAGTTCCGCTTCCTTCGTTCTTTGAAATTCCATAGCCAGAATGTCTTTCGCTTGACGGGCTTCAGTTTCTGCCATATCGATGTGATCGAGTGCCAGCAATACTGCCGCACGATTTATCTTTATTCGTGCTAGTGATCCAGTCAATTCATTCCGGTTGTCATTATGGATCAACTTACTTATCATCTCCATAGCTCTTTGATATTCATGTGCAGCGCTTTTTAAATCATTCATTTCCCGAAGGGAGTTGGCACGATTGTTCATCGTTCTGGCCAGTTCAAATGCCAGTTCCATTCGTCCCTCCTGATAAACCAGCTGCTCTCTGATCTCGATGGATTTATTGTAAAAAGATGCCGCTTCTTTGAGTTCGCCGTATGCTCTTAAAGCATTTGCTTTATTGTTATAAACCTTGGCGAGATCTTCCCTGTGTTCACTATTACCCTCTTTGAAAATTAGCTCTTCACGTATCGCAATTGCCTGATCGCTCAATAAAATGGAAGAAAGATGCTCATTCATGGTATACAACGCCACCGCCTTGTTGTTCATACCGCGAGCAAGATCATCTCTAAACTCATGCCTGCATCGCTCCTGAACGAGTTTGCTCCAAAGTAAAATTGCATTGTCATAGAAATCAACTGCTTCCGAAGGTCGTCCCAGGATATATAGAATCATTGCCTTGCTGTTATAAATTCTCGCTATATCGTTGAGTTGTTCGTCGGCAGCTGACTCCGGATCGATATCAGACAGTATTTGGACAGCCTGATCGCATAACGCCAATGCTTCTATAGGAGTTCCGAGAGCTGCAACCGCCAATGCCTTTGATCCGTAAATCACTGCCAGAATTTCGTTGGAGGGCCGGGAGAAAACTGTAGTTATCATGCTGAGCGTATGGATGGCTCTGTCGAGTTGATCTACGGCTTCATAATACTTTTTACAATCACTATAAATACTTGCCAGTCCGGTATACATTTCGACGCGATATGCCAAAATTTCATGTTCCTTCAAATACGTCTCTGTATCAATAACTTGCCGTATTTTCTCAAAAACTCCAAACGCTCCCGGATAGTCGTCAAGAACCCGGTGAATTTGAATTTTTTGCAGTAGCAGCTGCAGCAAATCATCGATACATCGATTGCTGGAATTGACCGCCATTTCCTCCAGATACTTCTGAATCCTCTGATATACTTCCAGATCCACCAGAGCCTGTGCTTTCCTTGAGATTACCTGAGGCAGATTCATGTCGGAAACCGGGCATTCCTTCCATCGCTCCCTGATGCTGACAATCCATGAGTTAGGATTGTCCCATGTTTTTCCCCGGAATCTTCTGTTAAAACCAGGTTCCGCACGATTTTTCATGATGTAACTTGGCGGTTCTTGACGTAAATATGGTGTCTGTGCAATGGATTCATACAGCCGGATTAACGCAAATGAAAGTTCTTTCATGTTTCTCCAGCGACTGGCGCGATCCTCCTGAAAACATTTTTCCAGGATAACTGCAAGTGATTCGGGAATACCGAATCGATTTGATGAATCATTGTTGTATTTCTCAAGAATCCTGAGTGCCATTATCCCATAATTCCATGCCAGTCTGCCGGTACACATTTCAAGAATCGACAATCCAAGACTCCATATATCCGTCTGACTGTTGATACGATCACCCTTAACCTGTTCCGGTGAGCAATAAGCAAGTGTCATGCCGCGGGCACTGATGGTAAATGAAGCATCGTACGACGATCGTTCGGACAATTCATCGACACCTCCCATTTGTCTGGCTCGTGCCAATCCGAAATCAGTCAGTTTGGCAATTCCCTCTTCGGACACAAGAATATTAGCCGGTTTGACATCCTGGTGAACAACACCACACTGATGCGCTGCATCCAATCCCCATGCACACTGAATGGCGATATCAAGAACATGCTGAATTGAAGCCAGTTTCTTTTTTTGAATCCACTCCTTCAGGGAACCGCCTTTGATGTATTCAGCAAAAACGGAGAGTTTTTCGTCGATTGTCCTAAAAAAAAAGCATTGATTCAGATGGGGATGTTTCGGCAGATCGATCCATGTTTGGAGTTCTCGTAAAAAAGCATGTTCTCGAGTCTGATTTTTCAAACTTGATGCAAGCATCGTTTTGACAGCAAAATACAGACAGCCGTAGGACACGGGACATTCCACCAGATAAACCGTTCCCATACCTCCCTGACCCAGTACGCCACTGACATGATAACGATCCAGAATGATCGTTCCGGGTTTCCACAGAATGTCACTCGAAGATGCATCCTGCAGGATTTTTGTTTCCGCATTGTCCACATCACTCGATCCTTCAGAACGGTTTATGAACAACTCATTGAAATAATTCATCAAACCCACATTCCCGAGGTTCTCAATCGACAGGCAGGCATTCTACCTACTACTATACTAAGACAACAATCCAAAAGGAAATGATTCCATGGTAGTTGATTACGCGAAGATCAGAATGACTTGACCCAAAATGGTTAAAAGTATGTTTGCGAAAGCATAGACACCCGCATATCCGATGACAGCATATTGTGATTCGGCTGATTTGGTGATGAGTTGAAGTGCCACAGTGGACGTTACGCCGCCAGTTGTTGCTCCAAACGAAGTGTTCCAGTCAAATTTTAGAAAATGGTGACACAGGATGAGGGTTGCCATAAGTGTACCTGTCGTAACAAGAACTCCTGCGATGAAGATGGACAGACCTTGACTGAACAGGTAAGTCATGATTTCCGTTCCTGCATGAGTTCCGACGGAAGCCAGAAACAGCAGCATACCAAGTTCTTGCAGGATGTATCGTGAAGCCATCGGTACTCGACCTGAAAAGGGTCCAAAATTGCGAAGATATCCTAAGAGAATACCCATAAACAGGAGTCCACCGGCATTTCCCAGCGATGCATCGACAAATGGTATTTTCACCGTACCGAGTATCAAACCCATGACAAGACCCGCACAAAATGTGAAAATATCAGTTTCATAAATTTTGTGTTCCTGCCTTCCCAGAAAAGCCATGGCATGTTGAAGCATGGATTCCTTACCGGCCAAGGTTACCGTATCGTGTCTTTCCAGTTTGAGTTCCGGATGAACAACCAGGTCCATTCCGCTGCTTTGAACACGGGTAACCATAACGCCAAGATCCTTGGCGAGGCTCAGTTCACGGAGCGTTTTATCAGCAGCAGATTTTTTATTAATCACAACACGAGCTGTCGAATCCCTGAATTTCATTAGGGCAGCATCATTGATCTCAGGACCAAGAACTTCAGTTAATTTGAGAAGATTTTCCAAAGTCCCTTCAACGAGTATATGATCGCCATGGCGTAACATCCTGTTTGCGCTGGGACGCAGCAATCGTTTTTTTCTGGTGATCGACAAAATGAGCACTCCAAATCGATTCGGCAGATCCAGATCCCGCAACCGTCGATCAGTAAACTCGGAATTGCGCACAACATAGACTCTTCGAAGCATTAGCGAACTGTTATCCAGTTCTTCCAATTCATCTTCACTGATATTGACACCGCGTGCTTCAGTTTTGAGATCGATACGCATCCACCGGGGCACACTCTGGATCAAGACCAGTAAACCGATCAGTCCGAAAGGATAGGTAATACCATAACTCACCGATATCAGCGGATCTTTGGTCACCTCATACGCAGCAGCAAGGGTGGAGGTAGATGTGAGTGAGCCGGCAAGAATACCCGGCAGCATTATGGGTTGAAGGTTGAATAAGATGGTTGACACCACGGCTATGAATGAAGCAGAGATGGCAACGAACACGGCAACCATTATATATCGAAGGCCATTTTTTCGAAAAGCATGAAAAAACCTTGGTCCGGCGCTAAACCCGATAGCGTAAATAAACAGAGCAAACCCAAGAGATCCGATATCTTCCGACACTGTATACTGAAAGTGGCCGAAAGCCATGGCAACAAACAGAACACCTCCACTGGCGCTCACCGTGATGCCGAAAACTTTCATTTTCCCGGCAAGACACCCGAGGGTTAGAATGACAAACAGAAGAGTAAGTTGATTGGAAAAAACATGATTAAAAATGGTCATTTACCCTGTCCAACAGCAATGGAATTGATTCACCATCATGAAAAGTATAACCGACCCCAGCGCTGATGAAAAGGCAACAACAATATTTTCAATATCAGTCAGATGGACGTATGGAATCAGATGTCCGCTTTAAAAATCCGAACTGGCTGACGCCCAACCAACAGGAAACACGTCATATTTCCCGAAAAGGCTGCCAGTGCTTGTATCAATTAATCCTGCCCAGAACACCAATCCGGTAACATCGCCGGAGTTTTCAGGCCAGATGAATTCCGGCAGAACATCATAGATGTATACACCGGGATCCAATGACAACCGGAGTGAGTGGGGTTCAGATGTCCAAGTATCAGCAAAATAATATAGACCGTACACATCCAGAATTACATAAAGGTCCAGATTTACTGTCATTGATTCCGGGTTACACATGCATGCCTGTAACCGGCAGATATCTCCCGGAAAATAAAAAACTGACGGCATGATCAGATCCACACCAGCTATCTCACAGCAAGAATCGGTCAATTCCGGATGCACCGGTTCGGTTCCCCATTCAGCACCTTGAACACCCTTGATCTGGATGTCATCGATATAAATCCCTTCGGCGACATCGGTGTGATCAGAAATAAACCTGAATCGAACCTGTCCGTTAACGGCAGTTTCAGGTAATGGAACAGACACCACCTGCCAGTCACTTTTCAAATTAAGCGCTCCCCCACCTCCCATAAAATACAGCGTCTCCCAGTCATTTCCGCTTCTGAATTCAACTAATACACCGTCCGACCCGTACATGGGAAAATCGAACCAGCGCGTGAATGTCAAACATGATGCATTAAACAGATTAAATTCCGGTGAAATCAGATCACTCACCATATCATTTTCATATTCGTGTGTCTGGTCGAAACCACAATAATATGCAAATGATCCTGAACATTTTCTAAACTCCTGAAGATGCCATCCATTGCCGCTGACCGTCCAGTCATCCGCATTCGCTTCGGTCGGATCTTCCAATCCGTTCATGCCGGTTGGAATACTCAACGTGATGTTGCATAGCGGATATCCCGAACATTCTGCCGCGAGTTCAAGAAACAGCGGTTGATCCGGCGGTGATGCTGCCGCTCCATACGCAATCCATAAAACATCATTACCGCTTTCATATGTCGACGCGCGCATGGATGACATCCTTACGGTATCCTGAAGCACCATTAATTCGTCCGAGCCTGATATCACTGTTACTGAAGGACATTCAGCCGGTGCCAAACCGCTGTTTTCCATGACCAGATTGATGAATGCCGTTTCACCGGGTTCCAGAAGCATATCCCCGTCACCGCCAGGATAATAATCATAAATAACATAATCTTTTAAATCCAAAATCGGTTTGCCGACAGTGATAAAAAAATTGATGAGCTGTGTCGCTGCTCCGTATTGAATATCCATTTGAAATTGTATGGAGCGGTTCGCGTAAATACTGGAATCAACATGAATAACAAATGGTTGAACCGCATAAACAGCCGCGCCTGGATTTATTGTTCCATACGCCGCAGTGCCGTTTTGAATGGTGATATCCGGATTGTTGCAGGTTAACTCAGCCGTGACATCCAAAGCTGAGACAGAACCCAGGTTAAACAAGCAGGGAAAAATCGCTACCGTCTCACCCGGTTCGGAAACACTGTTTCCGTTCCCTGAACTGCCATAGGATCCATCATCGATTATAGCAATGGAACCGGCTCGAATATCAGGGCGGTCATCGATGGCTATCAGGGTTTGATAAGGAATACGATTATGACCTGTTACGGTAAGCATTACCGGCCCCGAAATGTTACCCGGCAACGCCAACTCAGCATATCCTGTGGAATCCGAATAAACGACTTCAAAACATTCGTTTTCGCGATACAGGCAGACGCGAGCGTTTTCAATGGCATCCGATTCATTCGACACCCAGACAGGAATAATACTCCCTGCAGATCCGACGGAATCTGGGCAATCGACCGTAAAATACCCGGGCGTATCCGTCCAGATCGGCATTTCCGGATCACCGAGCAGATTCAAACAATACTGAATCCATCTGTAAACGTTTTCTTCGCGCGACTGAGGCGCAAAGTAAGCTTTATGCAAAGCCATCAGATCGCCAAGGTTCGAAATCTCATCATGGAAGAGTAGTTCATAGAATTTCGTGTCATATAAATCGGAATAACCGAATCCTGGATTTCCCGGATTTCCCCAGCCGTATCTGAAATTTCCGATATACGCAATCGATCCGCCATTCTCATTTAAGACCATGTGTTCGCCAAAGCATGTTTGAATATCCATAGCGGCCGTCCAGCATCCACATGAATATGCTATCCACGGCCGTGTCCTGTTGGCCAGTAATCGGGCAACATTTGCGGTAAAAAAATCAGAACCGATACCCCACCCGGTTGTCCAGCCGTGTCCATCATGATTAACAAACTGACCGCCGGCATTCAACGCGTTGAAAACTGTCGTCATACTCATGTTTCCGGACGTTTCATATATTTTATTTATCGGATCGAACCTTTCCGGAATCCAATCGGTATCGATCATATCCTTATGTACACCGCCATCGGTGAATGGATCTTCCCACATGACCTCTCCAAGAAACAGCATCTCCAAAGGATAATCGGTATTCGGATTCTGCTCATATTGGACGATTTTACTGACGAATCCTGCAATCTGTTCCGATTCCTTACACGGAAATCTGCCGATCGCAATATCAGGGTACAAATCCACTCGATCCTCAATCTCGCCAAAAATGCCATCACCATCATCATCCCAGGAGCCGTCCAAATCGGCATAATACAGATCCGCTCCAAGTTCGTTGTCCCTGTCAACTCCCGTTTCACAGTCCATCGCAAATGTATACCGGCACGGCAGTATATCGACATCCGCTCCCAGCAATACATAGGCTACATTCCACTCAGCAACCTTCTGGATGATGCAGTTTCTGATCTTTTCGGCTAAATCTCTCCCCGGTACATTTTGATCAATCCATTCCAGAGTTATAATGCGGGTTCGAATCCCCTTTTGAGTCTTCCACAACACAAGTGGCTCAAATGCCTGCGAAAAAGCATCCGAAGTAATAATGAGATAAGGATATTCATTATCCGCTGCGTTCTGTCTCTCGAATGTCGGAATCGCCATGGGATCCTCCACCAATATCAACCGGTAATCAAGCGCAACGAGTACCTCCAGAGATCGTTCACGGGGTAGAAAACGCACTGGATGTATCTCCACAGCGGCATACGGCGTTAACTGCCGGTAAAATATACCCTTGAGTTGGACGATATCTGCCGGAAAGGCATCGGATGATTCATAGATCAATGTCTGCCGATGTGTTGCTGCCGTGACGGGTAAACTCAGAATCTGCGGTTCAGGCTGAGGCCTGGGCATGTGCACGCCAGCTACTCTCTCCCAACTCGACCTGATAACTTCGATGCCTGAAACCGTCATGCCTGCCGGCAGTTTCTGAAACTCATTGTAAACAGGCAACTCAGGCGATCCCGGATTAATCGGATAAATCGCTCCCGCCATGCGGATCAGATCGTATTCCTGAAAATGTTCAATGACAATCTCATCGGCGCGGTGTGACACCGAAACATTGATGGATTCCGGCGAGATCGCGTAAGCTGCGGACATACAGCCCAGAAACAGCAATAAACTGATATATCCTTTCATAATCCAGCTCCTTTAACAAATTCTTGGCAAACCGGGGAAACTTTGTTATTATTAGTATAGAACATTCTGAACTATTTGACAACCCGAAGGTGAAATCATGAAGACACTCAACCATTTTGCTTACCTGATAGTAATACTTACCCTGCTCATTTACAAAGGGCACGCATCCGTGATTCGCATACCGGACGATCAACCGAACATCCAGGCGGGTGTGAATGCTGCGGTCAATGGCGATACTGTTCTGATCGCCCCCGGAACATATACCGGTGAAGGAAATCGGAATATTTGTTGGAATGGCTGCGATAAACACCTTTCTGTTATGTCTGAAACAGATTGGAACGACTGTATTATTGATGCTGAACATGAGGGTTTGGTGTTTGATTTCAATGACAGAGGGCAAGACTTTTCGGATAGGATTCAAGGACTGACAATCCGGAACGGGTATGGCAATATTTGCGGTGCTATCTATTGTGCATATGGCGCGCCAATGATTGTCGATTGCAGGTTTGAGGATAATGAAGCGGGTCATGGCGCGGTTGCTTCCGGAGGCGTAATATACGTTAGTAATGCGAGTGTATCTTTCGAAAACTGCATATTTCACAATAATATTTCACAATTGGGAGGCGGCGCCGTTTTTTTATACCGTGCGACGGCTGAGCTTTTGAATTGTCAGTTCACTGGCAACTCGGCAATCTCCGGAGGTGGATTGTATGCACTCTACTCAGAGGGAAATCTGACCGGCTGTCAATTTGCTGAAAATGAAGCGATCATGCATGCCGGTGTCGGTGTTTATGGATCGACATTTGTCGTTGAAAATTGTGATTTTTTTGCCAATATCGCTCAAAGTGCCGGAGGTGGAATGTCAGTTTCTTCCGGTAGCGATGTTTTGGTTACCCAGAGTATTTTTACGGAAAATAAGGCCAATTTCGGTGGAGCTGTTTATATCGGTACGAACTGTACTCCGGTTTTCGGCGGATCGGAGGGTTTAAAGAATATTTTCGAGAATAATCAGGGATCGAATGGTGTGGATATCGCCGCATATGAAATTCCAGCGGTCCCGTATGATTTCAGATGCAACCATTTCTCCGGAATTTTCGAATCGGAATATTATGTATCACGACCAGAAGCGTTTGACTTCAGTGGGTGCACCTCCTCATCGGTTCCCATATCGCACGATATTTATGTCAGTCCTGACGGCGATGACACCAATGACGGATCCAGCTGGGATTCTCCCCAGCGTACGATAACTCATGCGTTATCCGTTATGCTTGCGACACCGGAAACACCGCTTACGATTTACATGGCTGACGGCACCTATTCACCATGGACCAATGGTGAGAATTTTCCTGTTCCTCTGGTAAACAACATATCGCTTCAGGGAAGCAGTATGGCAAACACCGTACTGGATGCCCGTCGCTCGGGAACGGTTCTGGTAACCTATCACGACGACAACTGTACTGTATCTGATATAACGATAACGGGAGGAAGTGCTATTTCGGGAGCTGGTATTGCCGGAAACGACACATCTCCTATATTTACACATGTCTGTATTGATGGAAATTTCTGCGAGTCAATGGGTGGCGGTATTAATGCCGGAAGCGGTATGAATGCGAAATTCCTATCGTGCAGCATACAGAACAACAGTGCTTATTATGGTGGCGGCGTCGCGCTCGCATCCAACACCACCTCATTTGAAAACTGTATTTTTGCGGATAATTTTGCGGATTTAGAGTATGGCTATGGCGGCGGAATGATTGGCTTTCACAATGAAACACACCTCAAAACCTGCCGGTTTGAAAATAATGAAGCGGCTCATGGAGGTGGTATCTACAGCTCCGATAATGAAAACTCCATCATTGAGAACTGCATTCTCAACAGCAACAGCGCTGTAAACAGTGGTGGCGCAGTACGGTTTGATTATGCCCGTTTCACTATCATCAATTGCTTAATCACAGAAAATACAGCATCCGGAGGGGCCGTGCTTGTGTCGGACGTGGAAAGCAATATCCGGTTAACCAATTGTACTGTAAGCAAAAATTCAGCTGGAGATGTTTATGGTGTAATTTTGAATGCATCGCAATCTCAATTGACGGTAAAAAACAGTATTATTTGGGATAATCAGCCATCTGAGATACAAAATGAGAGCGGTACGGTAACCATCCAATATAGTGATATTCAAGGTGGATACATCGGTGAAGGGAATATCGATAATGATCCTCAATTTATGGGTGCCGGCGATTATCATCTGCAAGCATCATCATTATGCATCGATGCCGGCAACGGTGAAAATGCACCGGAAACCGATCTGGACGGTTCGCTGCGGCCACAGGGCGGACGAGTTGACATGGGATCATATGAGTATGCCGGCTTTCCAGCGTATTCACGAATTTATATTGATATGCCCTCACATTTATTTCACCCGGGCGATGAATGCAATTGTATCCTTACGGTTTGGAATGCGGACAGTGAACCTTTTATCGACCATCCTTTATTTGCAATCCTTGATGTTTACGGAACCTATCTGTTTGCTCCAGGTTTCAACGAATTTGATTACTATTCCAGAGATTATCCTCACGGACAAACAACGGTTCAGGTCATTCCTGACTTCATATGGCCATCAGGATTTGGCTGCGCATCAGATATCATGTGGATTAGCGGTTTAACCGACCCTGAAATGCATAATATTTTATTAAATATCGACACATGGAGATTTGGCTGGTCTGACTCCTTGTGAATTCCTGAGATTTATGCAAACCGATATCGTGTTGATGTAACGGTAAAAACGCCTGGGAAGATATCAATCCCCTTGTTCCCAGCCGAAATAAACCGCATCCCATTCGCCGATGATCTGCAAGAAATCCTCCGTCAGGATAGCTGCCACAAAGACGAGTCCTGATGTTTGCCCTTCAATATTTGGCCAAATGAAATTCAGTATTTCGTGCCGATCGATACCCACAGGAATTGTAAAGATTTCCACATCAAAGTTGCGCGTCCAACCGGGATACCAATAATAATCACCGAATACATCCAGAAGCACGACATATGGTTGATGCGGATAGATATCGGGACCGGGATTATGAAAGATGATTTCCAGTAAAAAATGGTCACCCGGTGCAAATATTGTTTGTGACAAGACAAGATCGACACCAACGGGCGCGAGGGGTGGTGTCGGTTTTGAATGATCCGGTGTCGGTGTAGCGCCATATGGTGAAAAATAATGAAATCCCATATCTACACGATCTGAATCGGGCAACAGATCCGTTCGTGTTGTTGTCTGATCCATGCCCATTTCTCCTGAACCTGAGTTAAAACGGATATTTTCCGCCAGATCGCTGCCATGATCGATACATGGACTGTCTGTTTCCTGACCGGATAGTGTCTGACTTAAAAAGTAATCCCCATAACAGCCAGCCACAAACATTGGATCCGCATCGATATTACCGGATCCGGAATATCCCCCCTCGATTAACGAATATGTGATAATCGGAACTCGCGAATGGGTTGGCGGATCGCTTGCAGCATACACCTCCCCAAAATCGTTCCATAGAATGCAGTTGGTCAGATGTGGGGAGCAATATGGAGCAGCCAGTGCGTAATAGTTATTCAGGGAAAATGTGCAATTCAACAGAATGGGATGTGATTCGTTACACAGGATTCCGCCGCCATCCCATCCCCCATCATTATTGGTTACGAGACAGTTCGTTATATATGCGTCTGAATCGTAGAGATAGAACCCGCCACCATTATACGAAGCGACATTACCGGAAAGGGTACTGTTGGTAAACCTGGGATTTCCTCTAATGACATACACTCCCGCACCATTGCAGGCGATATTATTTGATATAGTGCACCGCGACAGGTGAAATGTATTTGTCCCTTCGCTGTAGATTCCGCCACCGGCACCAGAAGCATGATTTTCGCTGAATGTAACCCGATCAAAAACGATTCCGGATGCGGTTCGAATGTATGCACCCGCTCCCAAATCCGCATTTCCCCCTGTGACTGTAACATTTTTCACAGTGGCGTGACTGCTGTTGTATCCCATCAATCCGCGCTTGGTCTGTTCGGCATCCAGAAGAGTGGTCGATTGATGGTCTCCTTGAAGAGTGACGTATTGTACGAGTTGAATCGGAAACTGCTCGCCTGTCTGCGACGGCGAATATGTTCCTGAAGCAACAAAGATCGTCAGCGGATTCGTTTCTGTCGCTCTGATGACCTTGGAGGCATAGGTAATTGTTTTAAATGCCGTATCCCAGCTCAGACCATCGTTGTTATCATTTCCATCCGGTTTTACATACACATTCTGTGTGATGTCTGACATGTCCGACTCACAAAAGTTGAGGTCAAAGTAATCTTGTGGAGACACAAAAACATCGGACCAGTAACCCCCTTTAAAACTGTTATACTGCGAGTTGATAACGCCATCTGGGATATTCAGAGCAAACAGATCATATCCATAATCTGCCATATTATCCTCGAACCGATTCCCGCATTCTTCCGAACCGCCGATAACCGGACCTGATTGATAGCAGCAGACACCTCCACCCACATGATTGGATCGATTCCCGGCAACTGTGCTTCTAGTAATGAGCGTTTGTGATCCGATAAAAAAGATACCGCCGCCATAAGTGCAACTATAATTGCCAGTGATTGTGGATTCCGTAATCAATCCGGTCGTACCGCCGGCGGCAACAATTCCTCCCCCTTCATAACCTGAAATATTATTTGCAATTGTACACCGGAGAATCTCAGGTGCGCTGTCATATACAAAAAGGATACCACCGCCACCCGTCACCGCCGTGTTTCCTTCCACAATGCAGTCTTCGATCAGGGGTGTGCAATCCTCCCAGAGATGGATACCTCCACCATATTCCGCATAATTGTCACAAAGATTACACTGGCGGATAGCTGGCGATGAACCAACACAATATATACCTCCGCCATGCGCATAAACACCGGAATTATGATTGATATATCCATTGATAACTGTAAAACCTTCCAGTACCGACGATCTGTCTTCACCTCTGTGGATTACAAAGCCTCTGTGATTATCGTTTGGTGAACCTTGGCAATCGATTATAGTTTGTTCCGGTCCGGTTTCAGACATTACCGTGATTGGTTTGCCCATGAAATCAATGTCCCGATTGCCATCTCCAGTATATGTTCCATCGCTGACCAGGACCGTATCACCGTCAAGTGCAGCATCAATACCTGCCTGGATCGTTGACTGATCGGAGGGAACATGTATCACCGAAGCATATACACTAACAGAAAAAAATAAACTCAGTAAAAACATGATGCTTTTCATTGCTTTCGCATCCTTCATGTATATTCTAATTTCTATTAAAATAGATTTGTGTGAGAAAGTAAAATACTTGGGATATTTCAATTCTTATTATGTTTTTGATATCGATACTATTCGCAGAAAAGCTGCGTACCCGTCCGGTGATATTAGTCCATCGGTTTGACAGCTCTGGTTGCCATATATACTGGCATGATAGCACTTATCGGTTCGTTTTCCGTGGGTTTGTTTCTATCTTCATAAAATCCGGTTATGATAAATCCCGCTTCGAGTTGACCACCTATCTGATCCTCGAGAGTATGACTGAACTCCAGTGGAACACCTCGCTCCATCTGTTGGAATAATTGTTCTTCAGTCTGATTGGTCAGGTCCGAATAGGGCAATGTATGAACAACTTTTAACACACCTTTTTCCATGAGATTCTGATCAAAGATATAAATAACCGGATTGTTAAATCCTGATAGAAGAACACCTCCCGGTTTCAGAACACGGTAGGTTTCCCTCCAGACCTTTCGTACATCATCTACAAAGCAGTTCGATACAGGATGCACCGTAAGATCGAACGTGTTATCAGGAAAACACGAAAGATCACGCATGTCACCTTCAATCAACATGATATCAAGGTCAAATTTCCGGGCTGCAATGCGATCCTGCTCGAGTTGTTTGGGTGAATTATCCATCACCGTCACCTCAGCTTTGGCAGCAGCCAGTACAGGTCCCTGCTGGCCACCTCCGGAGGCAAGACACAGTACTTTTGCACGTTCAAGACACGGAAACCACGAAAGCGGAACACGCCGAATCGGTGTCAAATAGATGTCGATATCGCCATGCCGGGCTGCCTCGATCGTTGTTGCAGATACTGGAATTGTCCAGGGATTTCCCAACTCTACTTCTTTGTCCCATGACTTTCGATTGTATTCCCGCAAATTCATAGTCACCTCCTGATAATATTCCGAAATTTTATA
>JAFGJC010000310.1 GCA_016929305.1 candidate division CSSED10-310 bacterium
CGCTGTCCATCCGGAGGATGAGCGATTCAAGCAGCTCATCGGTAAAGAAGTAATTCTTCCGCTCCAAAACAGGAAAATCCCGGTAGTCGCCGATGAAATGGTTGACCGCGAATTTGGTACGGGTGCCGTAAAAATAACACCTGCTCATGATCCAAATGATTTTGAAGCGGGCAAGCGGCATGATCTGGAATCGATTACTGTCATCGACGATCGAGGATTCATGAATGCAAATGCAGGCAGTGCATACAAGAATCTCGATCGTTTTGAATGCAGAAAACGTGTTGTCGCGGATTTAGAGAAGCTGGATTTGTTGGTAAGTATTGAAGATTATACTAATGCCATTGGTACATGTTATCGCTGTGATTCTATTGTTGAGCCATATTTATCCAAACAATGGTTTGTCAACATGAAACCCTTGGCAAAACCAGCCTTGGAAGTTGTCAAAGATGGGAAAATCACGTTTTATCCTGATCGTTGGACAAAGGTTTACTTGAACTGGATGGAGAACATCCGCGATTGGTGTATCAGCCGTCAACTCTGGTGGGGACATCGAATTCCCGTTTGGACATGTAGCGACTGCGGTCATTTTGCAGCTTACCGAGTGGATCCAACCGTATGCGAAAAATGCGGGAGTAGTCATCTTGTACAGGATCCCGATGTTCTGGACACATGGTTTTCAAGCTGGTTATGGCCTTTTTCAACGCTCGGATGGCCCGAATCCACAGAGGATCTGGATTTATATTACCCAACATCAACACTGATCACTGCACCCGAAATCATCTTCTTCTGGGTTGCAAGAATGATTATGGCAGGAATGGAATTCATGAAGGAAATTCCTTTCAGTCGAGTTTATCTGCATGGCACCGTGCGCGATGCCATCGGCAGAAAAATGTCAAAATCACTCGGAAATTCACCTGATCCTCTCGATATTATCGCAAAATATGGAGCTGATGCATTGAGATTTGGAATGGTTATGATATCTCCACGTGGATCAGATATATTCTTCTCTGAAGACAGCCTTAATGTCGGAAGAACATTCAATAACAAAATCTGGAATGTCGCTAGATTTGTCATTTCGAACTGCCCGGAGCGTCCAAAAGCACCTTATCCATCTAACCTCACTCTTTTCGATAAATGGATTCTTTATCGTATGGCTTTGGCTGTCCAGGATATAACGGAAGGTCTGGAGCAATTCAAATTCAACGAATCGGCGATTGCCATTCATCGATTTATCTGGCACGAATTCTGTGACTGGTATGTCGAGATTGCGAAATTGGATATTTACAACGAAACCAAAGCGGCATCTCGAAAAAGTGATGTTGAACGAATTCTGATAAACACGCTTGCACATGCCATCCAATTGCTGCATCCCTTCTCACCATTTATTACCGAGGAGATATGGAACCAACTCTATACCGACAACGGCAGCATCATGAACAGCGAATGGCCGGATTTAGGAGATTTTCTAAATTTCAAGGAAGATGCTCAAAAAGCCGAAATAATCCAACGTACTGTAACGTCTATCCGGACGATGCGTTCTGAAATTCATATTCCGCCGGCAACCGAAATACATGTCGTTTTGGGGATAACAGATCTATCAATAGGCGAATTACATGAACAGCAAAAAGATATCATTGAACATCTTTGCCGAGTGAAGAAGTTAGATATCAGCGAACGCCCGGAACCGCCACAAATAAGAGCGACATCTTTGACTGACGATGGTGTTGATGTTTATATCGATTTAAAAGATGTTGTCGATGTTCCCATGGAAGTAACACGGCTAAAAAAGGAAATTGCAAAGAACGATCAGGAAATCGAAAAAGTCACCCAGAAGCTGAACAATGAAAAGTTTATTGCAAATGCTCCGAATGAAATTGTAGAAAAGAATCGCGCAATCCATACAGAACTTTCTGATAAAAAGCTTAAACTCACAAGAGCTCTAATCATGCTGGGTGAAATCCAACAATGATTACGATTACAAAATCACCTGATATTTTGCAGTTAATCGAGCTAGCTATTCGTGAAGATCTGTCTCTGGGAGATATTACTTCAGATATCCTTATTCCCAAACATCAAACAGGAAAAGCTGTGATCCTCTCCAAAGCTCATGGGATTCTATGCGGACAGGAAATTGCCGAGATGGTTTTCGCAAGAATTGATCAGGCAATAACCTGCAATTTCCATTTGCATGATAGCGATTTGATGCATCCGGGAGATATTATCGCTGATATTTCCGGACCGGTTCATTCAATACTTTCTGGTGAACGTATTGTCTTGAACTTTTTACAGCGTTTGTCCGGAATTGCCTCTTTTACCCACCAGGCAACTACGAAATGCAAAAACACGCCGTGTCGTATATCCGACACTCGAAAAACAACACCGGGATGGCGTATTCTCCAGAAATACGCCGTTGCTTGCGGTGGCGGTGCCAACCACAGGATATGTCTGGGAGATGGTATACTGATAAAAGACAATCACATCCGCGCTGCCGGGGGTATCGCCCAAGCTCTCAAAAAAGCGCTTAAACACCGAAGACATCTATTGAAAGTACAAATTGAAGTGACGACACCTCAGGAAGCTCATGCCGCTGTCGAAAATGGTGCTGAAGCACTTCTTCTTGATAATATGTCACCTGAACAAATACAAAGCCTCGTGAATGAATTCGGCAATCGCGTTTTTCTGGAAGCCAGTGGCAATATCAATGAAACCAATCTTGAATCCTATGCCAGAACTGGAGTAAATCTTATTTCAATGGGAGCGCTGACCCATTCGTTTCATTCTCTCGATATCTCACTTGAAGTTGAATGATGAATGTGAGTCAAACTGATAACTCCAATTCTGCATCCTGGTACCACTTTTCTGAAATTGATTCCACCAACCGTTTTCTAATGGATCTTGATCTATCGAGCTGTCATGATGGAACGACATGTACCGCCGTTCGTCAAACCCATGGGAAAGGCCGAAAAGACCGAGTATGGATATCTCCCGTTGGGGGTCTTTATATGAGTGTATTGTTTCGTCCATCCATCGAACCTCATCACTGGAAATGGTACTCACTTGGATCCAGTCTTGCAGTGGCTGAGAGCATAGAAAAGACATATGGCATATCAAATATTCAATTAAAATGGCCTAACGATATCATATGCAACAAAAAAAAAGTGGCCGGGCTGCTTCTCCAATCCGATGTGAACGCGGCAAAAATAGTGATTGGTATAGGTATCAATATCACCATTCCC
>JAFGJC010000025.1 GCA_016929305.1 candidate division CSSED10-310 bacterium
CGAATTGCCATTAAAGCATTACGAGTTTGACCGATATTCAGATAGACTCTTCCAAGCAGGTAGTAGACTTTGCACAATGCATTAAGAGCATTTTCAGATGAAAGTCCGGAAAGCAAACTAAGACTTTGCTTGCAAGCTTGTAAAGCTTTCGATTGATCAAAATTGTTCCACCAATGTTCTTGAGCACAGGCTAAAAACATTATTCCGGCTTTTTCCTTTTCACCGCATGCCGTCCAGTGACGGGCAATTTCGCAAAGATTGCCATTGTCCGCTTCGAGTATTTGTGCTGCTTTACGATGCAAAAAAAGCTTTTGGCGTTTTGACAATCTGCTGACCGCAGCTTTGACTGCAGAATTATGGCGAAATCTGTAACTGTCAGCTTGATCGTCTATCAGAAGATTGCCGTCTTTTAGCCGAAGCAAGGAGCCTAATAGTTTATCATCTGTCCAACCCATCAATTTTTTAATGTGCTGATAACGACTGCGAATGCCTAACACAGCTATTGAACTTAGTAAATGTGCATCTTCCTTTTTGATTTTTCCCAATCGCTTCAGAATGATATGGCTTAAAATATCTGACGGTTTTTCAGTAGAAAGGTGTTCATCACGGTCTTCGCTTTTTTCAATCGACCACAATCCATTAACCGACCGTTTTAATATTCCCGTTTCTACCATGTTTTCCACAAGTTCTCTGATTGCTGCCGGATGCCCTCCCGTTTCATGTTCCACATAACAATAAATTTCAGACGGACAATCGAACAAACCTAATATCGAAGCAATCATATCCTTCATTTCTCCTGGGTTCAGATAATCAAGCTGTATAGATCGGTACGTAACACCTACCGGGTTTTGCAGTTTTTTGTAGAGCGGCATTTCGGCATGTTCTGAAGAATAGACCAATAATAGGCCCTTCGATGCTTGAGTTTCGCAGGGAGTTATTTTTAGAAGTGTCTGTAGAAGTTTTTCTGCCCAAAATCCACTGAGATCCAAATCATCGTATATAATCGCGAGTGGAGCGGTACGATTGATTTCACTAAGGATATTTGCACCTTGCTGCAAATCAATATTGTTATGCTGAGCAATAGTCCGGGAACCTGAAAGTTCCTCAAACGGTGTTTGTAATACCTTATTGTTTTTGCTTTGACTTATATAATTGAAAGATTTTTCCAAGATATCATCTGACAAGCACTCTTTCCTTTTCTTCAGAAACTGAACTAGAAGGTTTGATACTATTGAATGTGGGGTTGAATTATTGTCAGTTCGACCGAACTTCATAATAGCATAATCCTGGGAACATTCTTTCCATTCCTTTAATAGTCTGCTTTTACCAATGCCCTCCTCCCCATAAACATTTAGTATTCCAACAGTATGGTGTTGGATAACATGCTGCATCTCATCGTGTAATCGTTTGATTTGTTTGCTTCTTCCTACAAATTTGGGCCTAAATAAAATATTGGCGTTCTGCCGCAATTCATAAACGGGTGGCGGAGCTGGAAGAATTCGACCAAGATCAGGGATTGATCGAATTAGAGCTTCATAAAAACTTGCTACTGATTGAAACCTGTCAGATGGATTTTTTGATAAGCATTTTAGAGTAATCTCTGAAAGCAATGCTGAAATATTCGGATTTATCAATTCAGGTCTTTGGGGTTTTTCCTTCACGTGAGCATACATGATATTTATTGCTCTGTGACTCCTAAAAACATATTGACCTGTTATCATGAAATAAAGAACGGCACCTAGCTGATATATATCGGTTCTAATGTCAACGGGATTTCCTAAAACCTGTTCAGGAGACATGAATGCCGGTGTACCAAAAATTTTCCCATCCTTACGGAAGGGGTCTGAAACAATCTGTGCAAGACCAAAATCAAACAGAACAAGATGTCTGTCATCGGATATCATTATATTGGATGGTTTTAAATCACAATGCACCACTCCCTGGCTGTGTATGTACGAGAGTGGATCACAAATCATGAGGAAATACTCCAGTATTGGACCAATCCTTTCGTGTGTTGGTGGCGCAATTAAGGTGTCTTGGTGCTGATTCGCCGGGTAGATGTCCATGACATGAAGAGATGCATTGGTTTTCAAATGAAGTGTGGTTTCTGACGACGATAACTGTGTGGCATGCTCTGCAAGGTCTCTTCCGTGAATGAAATCCATCGTGAAGTACGCGATATCGTTAACAATGCCATATTCATTAATGGAAACGATGTTTGGATGTTGAAGTGACGCCAGAATTTTAAATTCCCTTTTGAACAAATGAACTCGTTCTGTACTTATTCCAGGCAGAATCTTGAGGGCATATCGCTTGCTTGTATCTAAATTTTCAGCGAGAAAGACTGATCCCATACCTCCACTGCCAAGATGCTGCAATAAACGATATCCACCAAAACTCATCCCCTGTTTTAGGATGTCATTACCATGCGTTTTATTCACCTAACTCCTCGGGAAAATGATGTTTCTTTTAGTATAGAAACATGAGTGCGTATTTCAAATGTGACAATTTGTTGACCAACAATTCCAGACATTTAGACTAATAGGATATTTATCATTTTTTTGCTGTTTGCACGAAGCTAGTAAAGTGTTTTTTTACAGGCAAGAATGATGAAATTATCACTAAAGTACACATAACTATATGGGGGAAATTTTCCGAAGTCTAGAAACCATTTGAATGATTTTTTCACCCGCAGTATCGATTTCTGTTTCAGTATTGCCATAGCCGAGAGAAAACCTGATGGCAGATCGAATGCGCTCAGGAGGCAATCCAAGGGCAGTAAGAACATGCGAGGGTTTGGAATCTCCGGTTGAACATGCAGATCCTGTTGATGCAGCGATACCCTCAATCGCCATCATTTCCAACAATGCAGCGCCATCAATCCGATCGAAAGATACATTAAGAGTTCCAGGCAAGCGACGGGTAGGATGACCATTCAGATGCACACCGGTAAGGTTTTGAGACAGATTTTCATAAAGCCTGTCCCGAAGACGTTGTGTTTCTTGAATAGCCGTTTCCCCTTCAAGTTTAATTAATTCAATAGCTTTTCCCATTGCGATAATACCGATTGTGTTTTCCGTTCCTGCACGTAAATTTTGTTCCTGATGACCGCCGTGAATAAGTGGGCATAACGTCATTATACGTCGGATAAATAAAGCACCAATACCTTTGGGAGCATTGATCTTGTGTCCTGATAGAGACAAATAATCCACGTTTAACTTGTTAACGTCTACGGGTATTTTCCCAACAGTCTGGACCGCGTCAGTATGAAACGTTATTCCTTCATTTTGGAGGTAACTTCCGATGTTTCCAATAGGTTGTATAGTACCAATCTCGTTATTGCCATGCATAATTGAGACAAGGACAGTTGAAGGTCGAAGGGCTCGTTTGATCTCATCCGGATCGACTAATCCATACTGATCGACATCAAGAAGCGTTACTTCCGCACCGATACGATTCAAACAGGATACTGTATTTATGACACTGGGATGTTCTATTTGTGTTGTAATAACGTGTGGCCGTTTTCTTGCTGTCTTGTGTCTGGGACATATAGAACCTTCACAAACAAGCCCTTTTAAAACCAGGTTGTTTGATTCAGAACCATTGCTTGTGAAAATCAGACGGCCTTCATCTGCTCCAAGAAATGCTAATATTCCGCTTCTGGCGTTTTCGATGCTTTCGCGAGCTTTTATTCCGAGTGGATGATAACTGGATGCATTGCCATAGAGATCCAGTGAATTTGTGATGGTTTCTTTGACTTCTGGTCGAAGCGGTGTCGTTGCATTATGGTCGAGGTATATATATTGCATAGATTCACCTCTTTCGTTTATTTCGTTATGCCGTTTGGAGTTAACTTTCGGAATCAGTAGAGGGTTTTACAAAAAAGAGAAAAGCCATAGATGGTCGACGTGATGCATCTCTGACAACAAACTGTATTTGATCGAAATACCAACCTTTTTCAATGCAGTGATTTAAAGCTGATTCTATCGTCTCATCCGTGACTGTCGATAATTCAACCACTTTGTACTTAGATACATTTATTAAAATATTTTTTGAATCCATGGCACATCCTCCAATATGCAAAGTATATTTTTCCATTTTGTAATCGAAACTTCAAGATGATCGGAACAGGAGTGATTAAATGCTGCATTTTCAACATTTAAAGGTCGTATAAATACCCCAAGGAATCTTTTATCGGCATTATCCGTTGAATAGTATCTGATAATGCCGCCTTGAATTTGGCATCTGATTATTGTGATAAATCGGTTTCGGCCATATATATCAATCAACTTATGACATTCATCCACTTTAACATACACGGTTTGCTTTGCATTCGGTGGCAATGTAAAAAATGTTTTACCGGAAGGGGTTTCGAAAAAACCCGATATGTGGTTCTCAATACCTGACAATTCAAACATAAACCCACTCGGTTCATATGGCGTATCCACAACAAATTCCGGATTTCCATTTCCCTTTATCCAGAAACCATTGTTTTCTTTGCCGTAAGTTTCACCATCAAGCAAATCAATATACCCATCAAATCCATCATAAGAGGTCCTTCCAAATCGTGGATCAAAGATAGGCAAACTGCCGGTCAGCGTCCATTCAACAGGGAACCACCTATAAAGTCCTTTTTGACAATGTGCGTTTGGGCTAAATGAAGCCGAAAACGGTTGCACCCAATAAGGACCCGATAAAAAACCGGCAATAGCTAAGACAATCAGTGAAATCCTTTTAGATGGAGCTCTGGGAAGGATCATCAAAAGAGCAGGATAAAAAAACGTAAAGTATCGATTTCCAAGAGCACCTCCACCGCCATGATAATTCGTAGGAATGAATATAATTTGAGTCAGTAAAATTGTTAAAACGCTAAATAGCGTTAACCAGTGTTTTCGGTTTCCTGGACAGTATAAAAACAGAAAAATTGCAGCAACTCCAGGAAAATAGTACCAAAGAATGCCGCTAAATCGACCAATCCAGGTATACATTGCATCTGCCCGGAATACTTCCCAAGAGAAATTGAATGAAGCTGATGCGCTTGACCACGTTTGGCCTGTCTTTTGAAATGAGTTTTGTTCGCTTGCATACGGAAAATCGTCATAAAAAAGTTTTCTTTCCCCGGAATAAGGATTGATGCTTCCGGTAAATAACATATTGAGGGATAATGTAAAAACGAGAGCAGCAATTAGGATGATGGTTAGAAGAGTAATAGAGCGAAATCGTTTATCTAATAAAAAATCCATTCCGACTGCCCCTACAAAAAGGATGGATTGAGGTTTTATTGTAATTGCAAGAGCCAGTGATATACCGATTACTATAATGTGTTTGTTGTCATGTTCGTGTTGAGAGTAGCGATGCCATAAGAACAGGGATAATGTAATAAATCCGGCTGTCAATAATTCCGGATGGATCCAAAAAAGATAAGGTGAAAAAGCGCTGAAAATTATTACGCCAGCAGAAAATAGCAAGGCCTTGCCTGAATTGCCCCAATGCAAATACAGCAGATAAATAATTCCCCACCAAACAATGGTATTTAGAATCAGGAATCCATTGAGAGCGAATATTTTGTAAAAAATACTGGCAAAGAGAGGATAGAGCAGGGGTTTGGCAAAAAATATATTTCCATTTTGATTTTGTTTAAGAATTATTCCGAGTGGTCCCTGATGATAGTCGTGAAAACTGCGCACCAGATCCATCTTTTCGAATTTCAGATCAAAATCCAGAGCAAGACTTTTAGTCATGCAAAGATATACCGCTTCGTCAGCAAAAAGATAGGGAGTTGAAGCCCGTTTATCTAGAGTTAGTGCTGTGGCACAAACAATTATCAATAGGAGTAGAATTGTTTGACGAGAACGCAACACCAGCAATTTCCTCAAACAGGATTGATAAAAATCCTGGGAACTCGGCGCGCTAACCAGCAAGTAACCTCATATGGAATTGTTCCGATCTGTGAGGCAACTTCTTCCACTCTTATCGATTCGGTTCCTTGATTTCCGTATAAAACGACCTCGTCGCCGATTTTAACTGAGCTGTCCGGGCCAAGATCAACCATAATTTGATCCATGCATACCGTGCCAACTACCGGATATCTGCGTCCGTTGATAAGAACGTTTCCTTTGTTTGAGAGTCTGCGATTATATCCGTCACCATATCCAACCGGAATCGTAGCAATTTTTGACCGTTGCTGCGTGTAATAGATCCTACCATAGCTTATAGGTTCGCCTTCGTTTACATCTTTTAAGAAGACTACACGGGATTTGAATGTCAAAACTGGTTTTACATTGAGGTTAGGGTTGTAATTTAGATGGGGATACAGTCCATACATGATCAATCCAACCCGGATCATATTATAGTAAGAACCCGGATGCTGAAGAATGGCACCAGAGCATGCGATATGTATATGTTCAGGTTCAAAGTGAAAGGATTTTGCTGTTTCTATAATATTTTCGAAACGTTTAATCTGTAGTTCAGTGAACGTTTTATCCGCTTCATCAGCCGTGGCAAAGTGCGAATATATACCAGATATTTTTATATTTTTTAAGGGCACGATACGTTCGAACACCAGGGAGGCTTTGCGATGACTTATTCCGATACGATTTAACCCGGTATCAAATTTAAGATGGACATTCGCGATTGTTCCCAGTTTTGCGGCAGCTTTATTAACTGCATATGCCAAACCAAGCGACGAAACGGTAATATCCAGCCGGTTTAACAAAAACTTTTGGATTTGCCTGAATAAAACCCCTCCCAAGACTAAAATAGGAATTTTAAAACCTCTGCGTCTCAATAATAATCCTTCTTCAAGAAAACCCACGCCGAGAAAATCAACTCCAGATTTTACTGCCGCATCAGCGACCCTGATAATACCGTGTCCGTATGCATTGGCTTTAACAACAGCAATTATTTTTGCGGGTTTAACACGTTGTTGTATGGTTGTCAGATTATGTTTTATGGCTGATAAATCAATTTCCGCCCATGTAATTCTCACATTGAAGCTCCTTAACGCGACCTCCGGATCGTGATAAATAATATAGTAATTCTAGCATATAAACCATGTTCTTATTGCTTTATCCCACCCTAAAAACATCTGAATAGTATGATTTAAAAATGAGGATGAAGAATGATTCTTGGAAATTTCTTTCCAGATATGATTTTTTTTGGTATAAAATAATTATAATACTGATGAGTCGTTGCTTGTTGAACTGGCGGAATTAGTTAGTATCTTCGGCGAGAATCGGCGGGGTTGCCCCTCCTTCACCACCCCTTCCCGCTGATTCTCGTCATATTATAGAACCACAACAGGAATCCATTTAATTTTTTTTTATAAATGGATTTTTGTCTAAATACTGAATGGCTTTTAAATTAACTATTCAATTTGCATAAGTTTTATACTGTCAGCGCGTTTTGTTTTTGATCCTTCTGGAGCAGACGAGCCCATATGCAAATTGCCGTCTTCATCTTCCCAGATTAAAGATACCGATTCATCTGATGTGGGTGTTTCAGATGACGTAACGGTCGGTGGCGGTGACATTTCGCTTTTCGAAACAGGACCTCGAGGTTCCCAAGTTTCAACACCTTCCGGTGGATTTTGTCCCATTACTAAATTTCCTTGGGCATCTCTCCATACTTTGGGCGCGATAAAAGGGGTCGGCGAAGGTTGTGGAGTCACAACGGGAGTCATCACTTGCGGTGCTGGGCTTTCGATAATCTCAGCTTCCGGTTTTGGAATATTCTCGAGGATTCTTTGATCCGTTCGATAGTCAGGATTTTCTGGTGAAATCATGTTCTTCAAGGTGGATTCAGTTTGCGGGAAATCGGAGATTAGCAGTTTTTCGATCGACAGGTATTGATTTAACAACCGGCTGCGTGACTCTCTGAATTCAAGGGAATTTTCTGGAAACTGAGAGGTTAGATCAATAATCTTTTTCAGGGTATCCGTTAAATCATCGAGATTCTTCAATATTCGTTGATCAACTTCAGGCATCAACGTCAGGTCCTGATGTTTTTGCCTTATTGTGGCCATGCGATTTCGCAATCCTTCAATTAACCCATTAGAATCATTAAAATAATCGATAATTTTTGCCAGATTTCCTCGGTCTGAACCTTTATCAACTGCCTGAAGTTCTTTATCGATGGCATCTAGAGCTTGTGAGGAAATATGGAAGATATAACGGGCTTCCGAAAACCAGGACTCCAACTCAACGGAAGCTTTGAGTTTTGCTTGGAGATCTGGAGTAGGTTCTGCCGGTTTTTCTTCTGTTCCGCAACCGGTAAATATAACAATTGAAAAAATGATTACCGTATAATGGAACCATTTCATCCTCTTTCCTCCCCAATTAATCATATGTCTGCAATCACTATTTTAATCTCACGATTGCATCATACAACAACAAAGTTGATATGCCTATCACACACCTATATCTTAGGTGAATTTTCAGTCCTTTTCAAATGCAATGCCGGTATACAGGTTGATGACTAGAAGCTTGGGTTGTATGATGCTCCTTTTTAAGGGAGTGTTACTGATGAAAATAGGTATGATGAATCATCCAGGTTCTTCGCTGGCTGAGGAAATTCAATTCGCAAGCAACTTGGGTTTTGATTTCCTCGATTTGACATTAGAACCTCCAGAAGCATCACTGGACCGATTGAATGCTGAAGATGTTCGCCATTTGATGGTGCAAAATAATCTCGAACTTGTGGGTCATACAGCGTGGTACCTTCCATTGGATTCACCTTTCGAATCCATTCGGAAATCAGCTGTCGACATCGTTCTTGATCAATTAAACTTTTTCAAAAAAATAGGAACGACTCATGTCAGTATTCACATGGGATTCTCTTACCCTCATAAATTTTTTAAGTACACCGTGAAATACTCATTGTGGGAAAAGACCATTGAAACTCTTCTAAAAAAAGCAAATGATCTTGAGATAACACTGATGCTGGAAAATACCCTGAATACTGCGGATCACCACAGAGTAATGAATGATCTTTTTAAACAATTTCCTGAGTTGGCGTTCCATTTGGATATCGGACATGCAAATCTAAATACACAGGTTAATTTGACACCATATTTTCTGCAAAAGTATAAAAATCGTCTTTGTCATGTTCATTTATCAGATAATTTTGGTGGCAACAGAGATCTGCATCTTCCTATCTGCTCCGGATCAATTCCTTATGCCAACATTATTTCTCAACTTAAAAAATCTGGTTATGATGGCTCAATTACCCTTGAAATTTTTTCTTCTGAACGGCAATATCTAAGACTGAGTCGCGAAATACTGCGATGTATGTGGACTGCAGAGAGATGAGATATTAAAGGAGTCTATTTATGAATAAGCAAGATGACCAATCTAAAAAATCATTTAGTGTCAGTTCCATATTTACAGGTATGGTGGTTGGTTTTCTGGCAGCTGCAGTTCTTTATCAAAAGCATTTTCCCGATTGGGTTCCGGGATTTTTACACGACAATCCTTTTTTGTTCTTCAGTATTTTCATTCTGATCTGTGGTTTCCTGGGGTATGTGTGGGTATTGCCGGAAGATAAAAACGGCTGATGCTTTTTGGTTTACTCATTATGATTTCGGGATTTTAGCGGCATCTTCGAGAAATTTCTTTACTCCGATATCGGTTAATGGGTGCTGAAACATCTGTTTGAAAACCTTGTGAGGCAAGGTTGAGATATGTGCTCCAATTTGAGCAGCTTCGAGAACATGAATTGGATGTCTGACAGAGGCTACGATCACTTCTGTATCAAAGCCGTAATTCCCATAGATATTCATAATATCTTCCACAAGATTTAAACCAGTGTTCGAAATATCATCCAAACGGCCAACAAATGGACTCACGAAATCCACGCCAATTTTCCCGCAAAGTAAAGCCTGAAGTGGGGAAAAAACAAGAGTCATGTTTACTGGTATATTCAATTTAACCAGTTCTGAAGCTGCTTTGATTCCTTCTTCAGTCATTATAATCTTTATCGTTATATTGGGATGTATTTCAGCCAATTTTTTGGCTTCCTCAACCATTTTACCACTTTCTACCGATATGACTTCAGCTGAAATAGGACCGTCGACAAGTGCGCAGATTTCTTTTAAAACATCGACGTATTTTCTGCCGGTTTTTGCTACCAATGATGGATTTGTGGTCACACCGTCAACTAATCCATAGGTAACGGCTTCGCGAATTTCTTCAACGTGTGCAGTATCGAGAAAAATTTTCATACATTTACTCCTTAAAAATAATTAATACGGACTTAAATCTGCTGAAAGAACAGATAAAATGTATTATTAATTCATATGGCTTGCTGGTTCAAGTCTGGAGTTTAAGGAATCACTGACTGATTCGAAATCGATGGAGTTTATAATGTCAGAAATAAAACAGGTTAATTATTTAATGATTGGGAAGACATGATGAAATTCTTGAAAAATATCAGAGATGCAATTCATGGTGATCAACCGTTTACGGATCTGGAATGTCGTCTAATGGATACTGCATCCATGCAAAGACTTAGAGGAATAAAGCAACTGGGTTCATCATCTTTGGTTTATCCGTCAGCAGTGCATACGCGATTCGAACATTCTCTGGGTACATGCTACATGTCGAAGCAGATTATGGAATCGATTGAACGTAATAGCGATTTCAAAATTCCTTCTCGCGATCGCCAAATCATCAGTATTGCAGCTTTATTGCACGATGTAACGCATATCCCTTTTGGGCATACACTCGAGGATGAGAGGAGAATTTTTCCGCGTCACGATGAAGATGAACTCAGGTTGAACAATTTTTTCGACAAAGGTGTCATCAGGGAGATTTTATCGGGAAAGCAATTGCTTGAGCCTGTCCGAGGATTGTTGGGAAAAAACAATCCGATGACGACTGACAAACCGTATATGACTCAAATCATTTCACATGCTATTTGCGCTGATTTACTGGATTATTTGCGTCGTGACGCCAGATTTTGTGGCTTGAATCTTGATTTCGATAATAGAATATTCAGGTACTTTATGATTGAGAATGATCGACTGGTTCTCAATCTGCAAAAGAATGGACTGTTTCGCCATGATGCATTTTCAGAGGTAATTCATCTGTTGCGAATACGATATTTTCTTACCGAAAGAGTTTATTATCACCATGCTAAGATTGCAGCTGGAGCTATGTTGTCAAGAGCAGTGGA
>JAFGJC010000311.1 GCA_016929305.1 candidate division CSSED10-310 bacterium
ATAGATTCGGTAGAGTAATAGCGGCGTGAATGGTATAGTAAACGTTGTTTTGAGTGTATCGAAAGGAGAAAGCAGTGTTTAAACGCTTTATCAATTTGCTCAAAGGTTTTTTTCATTCTCTGTTGAGTGATGCTGAATCATCAAATCCTAGGGCTTTATTGGAGTTGGAGAAAGAGAATCTCCGCAAACAGATTGTGCGGTACAATGAAGCGCTGGTCAATCAGGCTGTCACTATCGAGAAACGTATCAAACGATTGAACGAAATGGATAAATCAGAACGGGAAATCGCCGGGAAAATCAAACTGTTGTTAAATGCTGATGAGCGGGAATCAGCGGGGAAGCTGGCGCTAAAACTGCAGACACTCCAGAAGTCCATGGAAGATGCGAGGCAGGAATTGGCGGAACTACAGCACAACTATAAATCCAACATTGAAATGCGGAACAAAAGTATTCAGGAAGCTAAAGAGAAGATTGAGCGGTTAAAAGCGAAGATATCGGAAACAGAATTTGCGGAAATCAAGGCGGACATGCAGGAGATGGTTTCTGGTTTGTCAACCCAACCTCACGGAATGACTGACAATCTCTCGCGGATAGAGGAGATTCTTTACGACAGGCATCAAAAGGCAAAGGGCAGGATAAAAGTGAGTCAAGATGTGAATGAAAGTTTGGATACCGAAGCAGAAAAAAAAGTAGAAACACTTGCCGCAGAACAGGCTCTTCTCGCTTTTGAAGAACAGATGAAGGCTGATGAGTTGGAACGCAAAGATGAAACAAATGACGATCAACCCGAAAGAACCCGCAAGGAACTCGGACCCCGCGAATAGGTTTTCATTGGTGTAAATGTGACACATTCAAAACTCACATCCTGGGCTGAAACGATGCGGGAAATCTTCCGAGCTGAAACGATCAGCCAGTTCATTTTAACCGGAAACATCCATGATCTGGTGCCTTTTAACGGCAATGATGGCAATGTTTTTATGCCCCTGAAAACGTATCTGGCAGATGTGGTGTTTTCATCGTTCGATGTCGTCATATTTTACGATAGAGGTAAGGGGCTTCGCGTTGCGAAAGGCGAGTCTAATTTTGAACTTTTTCTGCAGCACATCCATCTCTCATCCCACTCGAAGTTTTCCAAAGGACTATTATCCGATGCAGGTTTTACCGGCAAACTACCATTAAAAGGGCTTCAGTTTGTTTCGCCGCTTCAGGCGTTTGAAGTGATAGATCGATTTCTAGTTACGGTCGCTAATGCCAAGCCTGCGAGTAGTTTACCTCAGTCAGCGGCAGTGATCGTTAATTATGCAAATTTTGTCGTACCCAAGGGAGAATCCATTCATCTGACTGGAGAAATCGGTGCAAATCTTGTGAAAATACTGGATTGGGCAGAAAATCCTGCAATTACAGGTGCAAATATTGTCACGGTACTGATCTCTGAGACGCTATCGGATTTGAGTGATTATATCGTCGATTCGCCTTATACGGCTAAGATACCTATTCCATTGCCTGATCAGATGGATATCATCGAATTTTTGGACAGCCTTTTCAACGATAACACCGAATATAAATCTGTATGTCGTCTTGAAAAACAAAATTTAGCAGGAAAACTTGCTGGATTGAGTAGAATCGATATCAAGAACGTGCTGCTGAGAGCAATAAAAAATGATCAACCTGTCGATTCCGATTATCTGACCAAAGCACGCAAAAAACTTATTGAGGGTTCTTTATCCGGCCGCCTTCAATTTATCGAATCTTCATCAAAACTTGAGCAGGTTGCCGGTCACGACAGCGCAAAACAATGGCTTCGAGAAGATGCCCGGCTCATGCGTCATGGGAAATTCAATGCGCTGCCGATGGGATATCTGATTGTTGGACGTATCGGAATCGGTAAATCATTTCTTGTGGAATGTTTTGCAGGGGAGTGCGGTGTGCCGTGCGTTACGCTTAAAAATTTCAGGGAAAAATGGGTTGGCTCGACAGAAAAGAATCTGGAAAAGGTTTTTCATATCCTCAAGGCACTCGGTCAAGTGGTTGTTTTTATTGATGAGGCAGACCAAATTGCCGGACGCCGCACACAGGGTGACAGTGATTCGGGTGTGTCGGGCAGGATTTATGGAATGCTCGCCAAAGAAATGGCGAACACTCAGAATCGAGGTAAGATACTATGGATCTTTGCGACCAGCCGCCCTGATCTTCTGGAAGCGGATATGAAACGACAAGGCCGGCTCGATGTCCATATTCCACTCTTCCCGGTAACCTCGGAAACAGATCAGCGTGATTTGTTATTCTCCATAGCCAAGAAAAACAAGATCGCTCTTCGAAAATCCGATATACCCCCTTTGAAATTTTCAAAACCTGTTTCCGGGAGTGATTTGGAAGGACTTCTTATACGATCGGTTCGTGCGCATGAAATCGCGCGTTACCAAGGTAAAAAACGAACGATTAAAGAAATACTTAAAGTAATGGTTGAAGAATTTACTCCGCCGGTGCATATGAGGGAGCTTGAGTTGATGGATCTTCTTGCCGTAAAGGAATGCACCGATCGCCAATTCCTGCCTGATGCTTTCGCATCGCTTAACACCGAGAGCATCGATCAAAAAATTCAGGATCTTCTGCTGTTTGAATGAAACCGGAAATATGAAACATCGGTTTGATTCGGTGGTTGTTATTGTGAGTGAGGTAAATGAATGAGTCGGAGATGTATTTTAGGATCAACGGTATTATGGGTTGCAGCAGTGATATTGACGGTTCTTACCGCAATGCATCAGAGGAAAACAGGACCGACCTATCCTATTAGCGGGACTTACACTATCGCTAATGATGAATACAATTTCTCATTGTCACGATCTCAGGGTGGGAAAGACGATCAGGAAGTTCGCATTCAAGCTCCTGAAGGAGCTTCTGGATATATTCGATGGTGGTATTATCCCACTGACTGGCCGGAAGAGGATCCGATCAAGATGGAATGGGACAACGGATTTCTTGTCGGAAATCTTCCTCATCAACCACCCGCCGGAAAACTGAAATACGGTGTTGTCATTTCTTATGGGGAAGAGACGGTCAATCTGCCGGCTGATGATCAATGGGCGATTACCCGTTTCAAAGGAAGCGTTCCTGCTTGGGTTTTGATACCTCACATCATTATGATGTTCGCAGGTATGCTAACTTCCAACAGAGCTGGCTTCGAAATTGTCTTCGGAAAAAAAGATCCCAAAATACTCTCGGCTGTAACGTTAGCGCTACTGTTCGCTGGAGGCGGAATTTTAGGTTGTATCGTGCAGTATTATGCTTTTGGCCAGCCATGGACAGGATTTCCTGTTGGACATGATCTGACCGACAATAAACTGGCGCTGGCCGTAATC
>JAFGJC010000312.1 GCA_016929305.1 candidate division CSSED10-310 bacterium
CATGTCGGATATCGTTCCTGAGAAATGGCGGTTAGTCTACAGTCTCAATCCCATGGTTGGAGTGATTGACGGGTTCAGATGGGCTGTTCTCGGGCCGCAATTCGAGCCATATTGGCCAGGATTGTGGATTAGTCTGGTGGTCGTTACGCTATTGTTACTTACCGGCGTGTATTATTTCAGGTCCACTGAGCGTGTATTCGCGGATATCATCTGATGAGTAATATCGTTATATCCGTAGAAGGCATTTCCAAGAAATATAGACTTGGAGCTACAATCCGCTATGATACGATGCGTGATAAAATTGCTGCGAGATGCCGTTCGATACTCACCGGAAAAAAAGTCGAGATAAAAAGAAAAGTCGAAGAATTTTGGGCGCTGAAGGATGTGTCATTTGATGTTCGCCAGGGCGAAGTTATCGGTGTCGTCGGTAGAAATGGCGCCGGCAAATCAACTCTGTTGAAAATTATGAGCCGGATTACGGATCCGACTGAGGGTATCATCAGGATGCGTGGCAGGGTTTCAAGTCTTCTGGAGGTGGGAACCGGATTTCATAAGGAACTTACCGGAAGAGAGAATATCTATCTTAATGGCGCGATACTGGGAATGACCAAACGGGAAATATCCGCGAAATATGATGAAATTGTTGATTTTGCCGAGGTTGGGCAGTTTATTGATACACCAGTGAAACGTTACTCGAGTGGCATGTATGTGCGGCTGGCATTCGCTGTCGCTGCCCATCTCGAACCTGAAATCCTGCTTGTGGATGAAGTTCTCGCTGTCGGCGATGCCGGTTTCCAAAAGAAATGCCTCGGCAAAATGAACGATGTCGCGCGAGGTGGACGGACAATACTTTTTGTAAGCCATAATATGGCTGCTGTGGAATCACTGTGTTCCCGTTCCCTGCTTCTGGATCAAGGGCATATTGTCGCAATCGGAGATACGCAGCATGTTCTGGAAACATATTTCGGTACCATTGCTGAAACTTCGGCAATCATTGATCTGGTCGATCATCCCGGCAGAGTTAAAGACTATGTGCCGGTCCTGAAAACACTTTCCTTTATCGATAAGGAAGGAAACCCAACGGCCACAACACCCCTCACCGATGACATTACCTTCAGATTGTCGGGCGAAACAACAACCAGACTCACAAATGTCACCGTTCTGATCCGAATATATAAACCCTCCGGAACACCAGCAGCGCTTTGCCACAGCGGCTATCAATATCCAGATACCGTATCCTTGGAAGGTCCGTTTAATATCGAGTGCACCATGCGAGACTGCAGGATGATGCATGGTCCTTATGTCATCAAACTGTTCCTTAAAAGTGATAAGGGGATTATCGATCATATCAATGACGTCAGTTTCGAAATCACGCCAAAAGATGTTTATGGAACAGGCAAACTCCTGCCAATGCATACCGGCAGCTACGTTCCTGATGTCCAATGGCGTTTCATATGACGCTCGCAGATATTATCACAAATCATCTCTGTACCGGATGCGGTACGTGTGCCGGAGTTTGTCCTTCAAGCGCGATATCTATGGTTCCAACACCGGATGGATTTATTCGGGCGGACATTGATCCTTCATTATGCAAAACATGCGATTTATGTGCTGAGATTTGTCCTCAGATACATCCCCCTAAAACTCTGATGGATGGAACGAAATCTCCCTTGACAGGAACCTTCCAAAGCACCTGGCTCGCTTCTGCCAAAGATTCAAAAGATCGCGAAGAGGGTCAAACCGGCGGATTTGTCAGAACGGTTGTCCGGTATCTTCTGGAATCACAACGCGTTGACGCCGTGCTTACCGTTATCGATAATCCGGCAGATCCGCTTCGACCTCAAGCTCTATGGTTGAAATCCATGAATGATCTTCCACGTCTGGCTAAAAGCAAATACTGTCCTGTTTCGCTGAACTCATTGTTGAAAAACATCAAAACGATAAATGGCGATGTGGCTGTAACCGGACTGGGGTGCCATCTGCATGGATTGATAAATGCTGCAGACCGGTTTCCTGATATAAAACGGAAAATTGCATTTAAAATCGGATTGTTTTGCGATCGTATCCTTTCTTTCTATGCTGCTGAATTTCTGGTGCGATCTGCAGGCGTTTCAGTATCCAATGTTTCTGGTTTCGAATACAGGCATAAGGGCAGGCATGGCGGTTATGGTGATCCGAAAATCCAGACACGAGATGGAAATGATTTCTGGGTACCCAACAGCCGCCGAATAGCGATACGTGAATTATTCACTCCACTTGCTTGCCGATTATGCGTTGATAAACTGAATATTCTCGCTGATATCAGTTGCGGCGATCCTCATGGAATGGATACCGGGAACCGAACACCGACCTTTGTGCTTGCCAGAACGGCGGCTGGTGAGGATCTGATCAATGAAATGATTACACTGGATCTGATCAGTTGTAAAAAAACCCCGAATATCACACCGGATAACCTCACAAAATGGCATAAACTGGATCAGCGTTTGAACCGGTGTCTCACGTATGGTGCCGCCCTAAAAGAAAAAGGGTATCTATTACCGTACCATTTACAACACCTATCACCTGACACCATATTACCAAGACATGTGAAACGAAGAACTCGAATGGCATTGTGGTGCGCTGAGGGAAAAATCAACCTGAAGAATATCCCGGTTTGGATCCCGCTTCTACCGGGTAAAATCTCACATGCTGTCGGTGTGCTGAAACGAGCTATCCGAAAGTGCTTTCGAATTTGAAACGCTTTATTGCTATAATCGGCTGTTGAAACACATGGGAGGTAGATGTGAACATCGAAGTGACCGGAGCTCATTTTAGAAACAAGGGTGCTCAACTGATGCTATATGCGGTTGTTGAGCATTTTAATACGTGTTTCCCGGAGGTCAGGTGTGCGGTTGAACCTGAATCAGGATCCTACCATCAAAGAGCTCGATACGGATTATATCAAAAAATCAATAAATCCGGCGGAAAACTAAGTGTTGTCATCAATGCGTTAATGCATTCCGGATATCGCACCAGATATGGACTGATCAATAACAATGATCTCGATGCCGTCATCGATATTTCCGGGTTTGTCTACGGGGATACCTGGCCGGCCGCAGAGATGGCAAAGTTTGCTGAAAAATATCGTCTTCTGCGAAAACAGCATAAACAGATCATTTTGCTGCCACAGGCATTCGGACCGTTTTCAAAACCGGAATCGCGGCAGATATTTGATACAATTGCCAAATGCTCAGATCTCATCTTTGCCAGAGATATCGAATCGTATCAACATGTCGTTGATGTTATCGGTAAGCAAGAGACCATCTCCATAGCCCCTGATTTTACGAATATTATCGAACCCGTGAATACGACATTGGATATCAAGGAACGTTCGGTGTGTATCATTCCCAATACCATGATGACTCGCAAAGGCTCTGACGATATCAAACAGGCTTACCTGCCATTTCTTGTGAACTGTATTGACTATGTTCTTTCTAAAGATATGCATCCTTTGATACTGCTTCATGAAGTGAAGTACGATGAAGCGATTCTCCACCATTTACCCAAAGAAATACTGTCTAGCATCACCGTCATGAAACACGCTGATCCATGTGTCCTGAAATCAGTTATAGGAAGAAGTCATATTGTGATCGGCTCCCGGTATCACGGCCTCATCAGTGCTCTGTCCCAGGCTGTGCCATCCCTGGGCACGGGATGGAGTCACAAATATCGGTTGTTGTTCGAGGATTACAATTGTTCCGAATATCTGGTCAATCCAACGGATCCTTTCGAAAGCATCAGGATTAAACTGGATCGTTTGATACAGAGCGCAACCAGAGACGTGCTAATAGAGAATCTCAGAAAAGCTTCAGATGATCAGAAACTCAAAACACAGGAAATGTGGAAACGAGTCCATAGTGTCCTTGGACTTTAAATCGTTATGTCTTCCAGGGAAACGGTATCAGTAATCATTCCATGCTACAACGAAGCAGCATATATCGAACGGGCGATCCGAAGTGCTTTGGTACAGACTTATCCTTACAGGGAAATTGTTGTTATTGACGACGGATCGACGGATAACAGTTTGGAGATTATTAAGCGTTTCGATGGCGAAATTATTTGGCATTCTGGTCCAAATCGAGGGGGATCGGCGGCAAGAAACGAAGGTATTCGGCAATCACATGGGAATTTCATCCAGTTTCTGGATGCTGATGACCTGCTTCATCCCAATAAAATCGAGCGGCAGATCGAGATCGCAAGCCAGGTCAAAGAGGATATTGTTTTTTGTGATTATGACAGGATTCTGGTGAACGGCAGCAGACGTTCAGGCAGCTATTTAGGACCCTATGGTGGCGGAGATATTATTCCTTTTATGCTGAGACATCAGATGCAGACATCCGCACCCCTGCATCGCCGCCATTGGATCGAGAAAATCGGCGGATTTAATGAGTCGTTACCGTGTGCTCAGGAATACGATCTGAATATCAGACTCGCATGTGCAGGTGCAACATTCTATCATCTGCAGGAAATCCTTTTTTCACTGCAACGCCGTTCCCAAAGCGTTTCGAGTAATTTCCAAAAGGTTCTGGATCAATATCGAGTTATCCTGCAAAATGCATTTGAAATTCTGCGTGAAAACGGAAATCTGACAGAATCGAGATCAAGAGCGTTTGCAGAGACGATGGCATCCGCAGCACGGCACTATATCCGTGAAAAAGCTACGGACAAGGCGAAGAGTTATTTCGAAATTGCTCGAGAAATGCATCCTTCCGGCGGCTTGAAAGCATTCAGCTGGCCATACAGAATGGGCTATTATCTGGTGGGTCCGATGTTTACCGAAATGCTGGTCGATATCAAGCGGTATTTTAGATGTAAGAGGAAGCGGAATGGCTGAAAAACTTTCTGCTGATGTTTTCTTCATAAGATATCGATACCATCATCACTCGTTGTATTCCGGTTACGATCAAATTTGTAATTATCTCGGTTCAACCCTTGAGTTGCCCGGATGGCTTGATTTTGCTGGTAACACCGTTTTAAGGCTGCCGGCAAAAATGCTGGCCAGAAAAGCTGATGTATTTTGCTATGGTCGAAAAGATGTCGTTCTGGAGGCTTATGCAGCATATCATATATGGCGTCACCGACGTAAGGTTTATCATTTCGTTTATGCAGAAAAGAGTTTCAGGTATATACGGGTTCTCGGCAAAGGACGTGACAACATACTTGTGGGATCGTTCCATCATGCACCTCATCAATATCCGGTTATGGTTCGTCATACGGATCATTTCAAACGTTTGAAACATGCAGTGGTTTTGTCGACCTTGCAAATACCTTTTTTAGAAACCATTCTTGGCAAAGGTAATGTCAGCTTTATTCCACATGGCGTGATTACCGATGTGTTCAAACCACCGGATACAAGGGTACCGGGACCTTTACGATGTTTATTTGTCGGATACCATATGAGAGATTTCAAGAATCTACCCAGGATCGTTGACGGCATCCTGGACCAGCATCGCGGTGTGGAGATTCATCTGGTTTCCAAAAATCCCGTTTGTAAAACTCTGGGGGAAAAGGATAGAGTGTTTCAATATGATCGGTTAAGTGATGATGAATATCTGGCAATGCTTCAAAAATCGGATCTGCTCATACTGCCGCTTCTTGGAAGTACATTTGTGACGACTGTTCTTGAAAGTCTGTCCTGCGGGGTTCCCATTGTCGCAAGCGAAGGGGGCATCTCAGATTATATCGATCGTTCAAGCGGTGAACTCGTTCCCGTCGGCGATACCGACACTTTTATCCATGTATGCACCAATATTCTCGGTAATGATTCAAAACGACATGCCATGTCAGCAGCAGCCAGACAACGCGCGCTCCACTTTTCCTGGTACTCGGTTGCAGAAAAACTTAAAGAACTGTATCAAAAGCTGTTATGATCACTATGATGTAGCAATAATATTGGAGTGTTATGATCTCAAAAGTTTCATTCATCATTGGAACACGACCGGAAGTCATCAAACTCGCGCCGGTGATTACACGTTTTAAAAATTCAAACTGGGTGAAGGTACATGTCTGTTCGACAGCACAGCACAGACAGATGTTGGATCAGATTTTATCCGGGTTCGGCATAGTACCGGATGAGGATCTCGATCTGATGATCCCCAATCAGCAACTGGCCGATCTGACTGCCCGGGCAGTCAAGGCAATCAACGGTTATTTGAACAGACACAGGCCTGATCTATTGATCTGTCAAGGCGATACCACCACTACATTCTGTGCCGCGCTGGCAGCTTTCTATAATGGAATTCCACTGGCACATGTTGAAGCCGGCTTGCGTACCGGAAATCTCATGGCGCCGTGGCCGGAAGAAGCCAATCGTGTGCTGACCTCCCATATCACCAGCCTCCACTTTGCGCCCACAGAAAGAGCAAAAATGAATTTAGTACGGGAGGGAATCGATTCCAGCCGGATTCACGTCACCGGTAATACCGTGGTTGATGCACTCAATGCTATCAAACTAAAGTTGCAAGAAGATAAGTTTTCTTCTGAGCATATCGATACGTTCCTTACGACCAGTGATAGAAAAATTATTCTGATCACCAGTCACCGACGAGAAAACATCGGTTCTGGTTTGATGGCTATTTGTGATGCTATTGAACGTCTCGCTTCACGGTACCCTGAGATCTGGTTTGTTTACCCGGTGCATTTGAATCCAAACGTCAGGGAAACGGTTCTGAAACGACTGTCAAACACGGCGAATATTTTTTTAATACCACCGCTTGATTACTTGAGTTTTCTTGCGCTGCTCGACAGGGCATACCTGGTATTGACCGATTCCGGTGGTATACAGGAGGAGGCGCCGTCGTTTGGTAAACCGGTGCTGGTGATGCGTGCGGTTACGGAACGTCCGGAAGCTGTTGATGCGGGTACTGCATTACTCGTCGGTACCGATCCCGATAGGATTGTGGATGCAGTAGCGGAGCTGTTGACTGACTCAACCAGGTATGAACACATGATATCTCGTGAGAATCCTTTTGGAGACGGCAATGCCAGCGAAAGAATCGATGAGGTTTGCCGCCGGTTTCTTGGTGTGGCTTAGCTGTGCAGACGAAAGAATTTAAAGCTGTTCTGCTCGGAGCTTACGGATGGGAAAATCTCGGCGATGATGCGCTGATGACAGCTTATGTGAACGTCTTAAAAGATCATTGTGGAATCGAAGATATTGCTGTTCAGGCTTACCATTCTAGCTACGTGAAGCGGTTATGTCCGGGTGTTTCCATCTTTGATCGGGAATCAACCGGCAAGATATCCTGCCAGTTGCTTGTCTATGGAGGTGGTACGCAATTCTATTCATTCGAACGCACACGTAAGTGTCTGAAAAACAAAATATCCGCATTTTTACAATCTTCCGTAAAACAGAAACTCAAAACGGTACGTAATGTGTTTGAAAAACATACACGGAAACCATCGACGGTAAAATCATCAATACCCATTTTCAATGCTATGAAAACATGTGCTGTGGGCATTGGCATCGGACCGTTTGTGGCAGGCTCATCAGAAGTGGATAATACCAGAAGAAAATTGAAAGAGATGGATTATATTTCTGTTCGCGATCCATTGTCGGCAAGCTGGTGTACAACATGGCAAATACCATTTCAGGAATATACGGATATTTGTTTTGATCCTGTAATATTGAATTTAAAGTTGCCATCTGAAACACGGCATAATCCGGTCAAAAGGACCGGTTTTATAATCAGGGACTGGCGGCATACCCGTGAAGGAATGAAAATACCGGCAAGCATCCGTGAAGCGGTCAAATTTTTAAGAAAGAATGATGATTTACCTGCATACTTCAGCTTCTGTGCAAATACTGACAAGCGCTGGATATCCAATCTGACAACCGATCGTGAATCGCTGTATATCTGGCGACCCATGCAGATGAATCTGAATGACTATCTGATCAACTTATCTACATGTGATGTTATTGTAACCCAACGGTATCATGGATTGATTTTTGCGGCGATGCAGGGGATTCCAGTCATCGCTGCCGGTGTTGATCCTAAGCTTATAAAAGGTGCCGAGGCTGTCGGGCTTGATGATTACATCTGGTATCCACCCTTTTCCTTCAAAGATTTAATCCGGTTGATCGAACAGGTGAGATATCATAAGGATGATATCAGCGATCGAGTTCGCATGAAAACGGCTGATCTGGCTCAAACTGCACAAAATATGATCAATCATTTTGTGAGTTATGCAGAGACAGAGGTTTTTTGAGTCATGGCCAAAGAGTTCAGCCCGTTAAAAAACATCTTGATAATCTGTAGTGATGCATTGAACGGTTGGGGCGGTTCAACACCTAGACTGCTCGCTCTAGCCACGGGTTTTTCATCAATGGGATGGCATATTGCGCTTCTGGCAGCATCCCACAATGTAAAATGGACTCGGGAAAAACCGGAGTTTATTTTTCCGGGTAAAATTTTCAGAACACCCATGGGCAGGATCGGTGAACCGTTGTGGATGAACAGAAAAGGATTCCGAAGGATGTGGCGATACTGGAACAGGATGGTCTATGGGAGTTCATCCATAGCTCCGGCAGGTAAACGGGCATGGGCGGCCAGAGCTTTGGAATTTTATTCGAGAGACATCAGGGAGTTCAATCCTGGTGTCATCTGGGGAATTTCTTGCGGTGAACTCACCGCCGTTGCTGCAGCCTATTTACTGGCAAGTCAACTGCAAATTCCTTGGGTGCTTGAGTTTCAGGATCCCTGTCCAAGTCCAGGATATTCTTTGGATGATGCATCAAAAAAACTGATGAAAGATGCACTGCACTCGTCCAGTCAAATTGTCACCACAACAAAAGCATTTTCGGAAGAACTGTCGAAACATTATCCGGCAGTTACCGATAAACTCAGAACATATTATCTGACCTTTGATGATTCACTACCTTTGCCAGAACCCTCAGAAAGAGATGACACGCAGCTACATCTACTGCATATGGGTCATTTGCATGGTGGGCCCGGACGAAATGCCCGTACACTTGTCCAGTCTATTGCTCGCCTGGTAAAACGCAGTCCAGATGTGGGAAACCGGATAAATCTGAGATTGGTTGGAAGAGGCAATGGTGTTGAGGAAGCTATCGAATTAGCCAAGGAATTGGATATTGCAGACCGGATTTCCCGGGAATATCAAGTTACGTTATCGGAAAGCATCGACGAGATGAATCGCGCTGATGTTCTTGTATTGATAAAATTTCCAGGGGAAAAACATAATATGCAGATCCCCGGCAAGGCTTTTCAATATCTAGGACGGGGTAAACCCATCTTGGGTATCATGGGCGATTGCGAAGCGGCGCATATCATCAAGCGCTCCG
>JAFGJC010000313.1 GCA_016929305.1 candidate division CSSED10-310 bacterium
GGGTGATATACACGGTCATTCAGTCTTTTCGGACGGCACAGGTACGCCGGAAGACTATTATACGTACGGAAGGGATGCAGCCGATCTGGATTTCATAGCGCTGACCGACCATGATTCTTGGGGATTCCGGCCACTAAGTGCCATAGAAGAACAGTATTTCCGGGCCGGGAATTCATTTTCCGATGATGAGCATTTTGTTGTAATTCTGGGATATGAATGGACTAGCTGGGATTTCGGGCACAGAAACGTTTATTTTTCCGGTGCCGATGCCTGTGTATTCGATTCTCGGAATGAACGTTATGATACACCTGACGAATTAGTCTCTGCGCTTGATGCTGCGTCATCTATTATTGTACCTCACCATCTGGGCGGCGGACCGGTTCCATTTAACCTTGATTCATGGTCTTCTAAAATGATGCCGGTATCAGAAGTTGTTTCTGTTCACGGAAACAGTGAATCTTCTGGTTGTCGTTATCGGATTTACAATGCGGGTGAGGGTGGATTTTTCAGGGATGCGTTAAATCGGGGTTATATGTGGGGTGCCATAGGATCTTCAGATTCCCATGATGGACATCCCGGCTTGCGAACAAATGGCGCACAGGTGAGAGGTATGGTGGGTATCTGGGCGGATAATCTCAACAGAACATCGATATTTAATGCGCTTCGAAACAGGTTCTGCTATGCGACGTCAGGAGCCCGTATCGTCGTGGAGTTTTATGTATCCGGATATCCCATGGGGAGTGTGATATCGGAGGTGGAACCTAAAGAGAAGGTGATTCAAGGGAAAATAATCGGTGAGAATGATTTGGAACGAATTGAACTCATTAAAAATGGAACTATCTATAACCGTTTTTACGGTAACGGCAACCGGTGTGATTTCCATTGGGTTGATGACGAGGGCGAATCGAATCGGTCCGCGTACTATTATTTAGTTATTTATCAGATGGACGGGGAGTTTGCGGTTTCCAGCCCGATCTGGATAAACGTGAAGTGAGTCATAGGTAGATTATTCTATTGCGCCGGGCAGAGTGACTTGATATGGTTTCGCTGCTCTTTACAAGGGGGTATAGCTCAGCTGGGAGAGCGCTACGTTCGCAACGTAGAAGTCGGGGGTTCAAGTCCCCCTACCTCCAAATATGACGTAATTCAGATAATGTTTGATCTATGCGGTAACACTCAAGAAATACCTTGTGTTTGATCGAATTCTGAAAGATAATAAAAATAAAATGAAAGCAAAAATGATATATATTTCATTTCAATGTCTTCTTTGGCTTATGCCGTTTTGGAGCGTTCAGGCAGTAACCGATAAAACAACGCTTTTTCAAGAGTTTATGGCTATCTCTTCCAAATCTTATTCAACACGGCATGGACTTCCCAGCAGTCATATCGAGAAAGTCTTTCAGGATAAATATGGTTTTATTTGGGTATGCACGCAGCAAGGGCTTGCACGTTATGATGGACAGGATTTTACGGTATATAATGAATATCCGAAAGAAGTTTCTGTTTATACCTATGCAAGTTTCATTGACGAAAATGAAGATATCTGGATTGGAACGACAAATGGAATGGCGGTTCTTCATGATTATGAATATCGGAAAATTCCTTTAGATATACCCGGCACTCGACATGAAATTATCGACATGCTGCAGGATGCTGAGGGTGCATGCTGGTTTATATGCAATAATTTAGGCCCATATGTAATGAAAGTTGACTCGGAACCGGTCAATATCGGGTTGGGAACAGAACTAGAGAAAGCCTATATTTATGATTTGGTGCTGGATGATTCCGGACGCCTTTGGATTGCATCCTCAAAAGGTGTATTTATTTATTCGGAGGGAAAAGTCCAACAATACAATATCCCTGGGTACCCTTCAGTGAATGCCTATCAATTATTAATCCACTCCGATGGTTCAGGAATTGTTGCGGAGACCAGCGGATCGATGATTATTTTTTCGTCAGGAAAAGCTGAAAAAATTCGATTGGTACCGGAAAATGAAGATTTAATGATTTACAGCCTTTCTGAAAATCCAATTGGAGGGGTTTGGATTGGAACCAGTAAAGGGCTGTTTGTTTACCGTGATGGGAATATAGAGCATTTTACTGTCAGTGATGGCATAACCAGCAATCTGGTGTTTGATGTATATTTCGACCGTGAAGGTATCCTCTGGTACAGCAGTGACAATGGGCTGGGTAAAATTTTCGGATTGCAGTTTCGACAGATTGTTCCCAGCAGAGATCTACCTATTGCTACCGTCCATGATATTGATCAGGATAACAAACTTCGTATTTGGATAGCGACATCCGAAGGCGTTGTGCGGCTCGATGATAGAAATTTCAAACGCTGGCAGGCAGATGATGGCCTCAACGATGATTTTATCATGACGATATTATGTCTAAAAGATAATGATGTGCTCGTTTCAAACTCCGGAGGTCTTTTCAAAATTCACAATGACAAGGTATTTCCAATTGACGAGGAGGTTAAACCGGTAGCTTATGAAATGGTAGAAGGTCCTTCAGGTACAGTATGGATTGGTGCCAGCGAGGGTATATATAAATTAGAGCAAAACAAAGTCACATTTATGAATGATGAATTGAATCTCCCCGGTCTTGTCGAGGTGTCATGTATATTTTTTGACAATCATCAAAATATGTGGGTTTCGACAGACGGTCAGGGTGTTTATCGAATTGATTCACAAACAGAAACGGCAGTGAAGATACAAAATTTACCTTCAGAAAATGTGTTTACAGTCTATCAGGATCAAAAAAACTATATTTGGATTGGGACATTGGAGGGTGCTTGTCTGCTTGAAGATACCGATGTGAAAGTAATATACACGATGCGCCATGGACTTAAATCAAACAATATATGGTCAATCCGTCAGGATCTTAATGGCGATATGTGGTTTGCTACCAGCAAGGGGTTATCATGTCTTAAAAGTGGTCGAATACTGAATTATGATGTCGAGGATGGGGTAAGTGGTGATGATATGGTGGCCAACTGTAATCTGACGGACCATATGAACCGAATATGGTTTGGTGGTACTGGTATAACCATCATCGATCCTGGATATTCGCTGCCAATTACCGAACCGCTGGTTTACATCAAGCGAGCGCTTGTTGATGACCGACCACTCCAGTACGGCGAAATTTTGCCGCACAATCTCAACAACGTGGATTTTAATTTTGTATGTTTAAGTTTTGCAAATGAAAATAGAAACCAATATCGATATCAACTTTATGGTTACGATCGTTTTCGTTCTCAACCAACGTCGTCACCGCACATCCGATATACAAACCTTCCAACCGGTAAATACAGACTTGTAGTTGATGCCATCAATCGTAATGGTATTTTCAGCAAATCGCCTGCAACGTTTGAATTCGAAATTTTACCGGCCTGGTGGGAATTGTATTGGGTCAGGGTTTCCGGAGCTGTGCTTCTGGCTATGTTCATATATAGTTTTGCCCGTTTGCGCAGTATAACAATCCGCCGACGTGCCCAATGGTTGCAGAAAGAGGTTGATCGTCAGACGGAAGTGATCACAAATCACCTGGAAACTCTTGAGAAACAAAAGGAAAAACTTGAGAAACTGTCCATTACTGACGATCTTACAAACATTTACAACAGAAGGTATTTTTTCAGAGTTTTAATGGCTGAGTGGAAACGTCAGGAGCGTTACAAGCGCTCACTATCAATAATTCTGTTTGATATTGATCATTTTAAAGGAGTGAACGACACCTACGGTCATGCAGTCGGAGATGAGGTGTTGATAAAGGTCGTTCAGATCATGAAACGGAATCTGCGAGAAACGGATACACTCGCTCGATTTGGTGGTGAGGAATTTATCGTGCTTCTTCCTGAAACCGGATTGGATACTGCCGTTGAAGTTGCTGAGAGAATCAGAGCATCGGTGGAGTCTTTAAGTGTTAATTTTTCATCGTACCAATCAATAAAGGTTCATATTTCCGGCGGTGTCAGCACAAAATTTGGCGAAACAGGTGCAATGAATCCCGATGCTTTGGTCCGTCAAGCCGATATTGCACTTTACAGGGCAAAACAAAGCGGTAGGAATCAGATATCGGCCTATATTCCTGAGTAATATGTCAATGATGATGCGTTTCACGCACTGCATCCAGACTGAATTTCATCAAAACTGGACCAATTATTTGATTGATAATTATTGATGCAATCAGAACGGTCGTCAGACTAGAACCCCACTCCGGAAATTCCCGTTGAAGTATTTTGGCCAGCCCGAAACTCACTCCTGCTTGAGTAATAAAACTCAATCCATAAAGACTGCTATGTTTTACCGGATCGTTACCCAGTCTTCCACCAATAAATGAGCCGATTGAGATATACACTAACCGCAAGAAAACGATGATTATGGCAATATGCCAGGTATCTTTTAAGATATTTATATTCAATGCAGCACCTGTCAGGCTGAAAAACAAAACGTATACTGGTAACGCGCTTCGATCAATCGCATGGATCAGTGCGTTGCCTTCGTCATAAAGATTTTGAATCACAAAACCTGCGGTCATGCATATTACCATAGGTTCCAATTCAAAAACGGTTCTGAAATTGATCTCGATAAAATCACTTATAAAGTGTGACATTTTTGCAGTTATAAAAATGATTGCCAAAATAAAGAAAACCCGTTCCCTGCCGATATATTTAAAATATAATGAAATTATCCAACCGAGAATTATTCCTGCCAGTATTGACGATCCCAGAGCACTGAAAAGTCCGGTCAGGTTAGACGTTTGTTGACCTGTCTGATGAAGTGCGATTTTGGCAAAGGAAGCAGCAATTGCGAACAAGGGTATAATAATGACGTCTGTCACTACGGTGACACTCAATACCGTATCAGTAAATTTACCCGATGCACGAGTTTCGGAAATAATGGCAATTGCTGAGGAGGGCGATCGGGCAATCGCTATAATTCCGCATAGTGAGCACATAACAATTATTTCTTGCCAGGTTCTGTCTTTGAAAAAATCAATATTCAGTGAAGACAGAGTGATTGTAACACCGATGAATATGACGACCGATCCAATAGTGATCAGAAGCAGAATCGGTTTAAGACGTGAAATTACCTTACGAATCCGGAGTTCGCCACCAGCTGCTAGAGCTATAAAATTGAGAGCTAGGTCGTCAATAAATCTGAGGTTTGCTACGGCTGAATCCGTAAGAAGGTTGGCAAAATACGGTCCAAAAATTATACCTGCAATGAGATAGGCTGTAATCCTCGGCAATCGCATCTTGTAAAAAACATCACTCAGCAGATATCCGACGAGTAAGATGAAACCAAATGAAAGCGTTGGGAGAGCGGATATTGAAAAGAATAGTTGTTCAGAAATGCCGAATTGAATGACGAACATTATCGTAAGAAACATTACAAGAACGAATATGCGATTCATTGATCGGAAACCCTTAACAATCGAGGCATGAAAACGGCTGCAAGTATTTCATTGATAATGATGGCGGAAAGTACCGTAAACAAAAGAATCGTGCTGAGCATTCCGGGTTCTACTAAACGGTAAGCAAGTGCCAATGAAACGGTTATTCCGCCCTGTGATATTAAACCGAAGCCAAAAAAAGGAGGCAGGTTTCGAGGATACTTGATGTATCTGCTGGTGGTATATCCTGCCGAAATTTTGGCAATGAATCGTAACAAAGTGTAGGCAAAAACGAGAGTAATCATTTCAAAAGTAATCATTGGAATCATTGATCCGGCTAATAGGAGAAGCACAATATAAATTGGTTTTTCCAGAATGGAAAGAACCGCATAAATTCGTTTTGCACTATCGCAATTTGCTATAATTGCACCCATTAGTGTTGTCATATACAAGACGGATGTATTGAAATACATGGCAATACCACTGGCGAAGACGACAAATCCGATGATGAAAACCATCAGTTCGGATTGTTTGGTATTCGGTTGGATGAGCAGATCCATCAGGAAGGCCAAAACAATGCTGAGCACCGTAACAAAAAGAAACCATTGGATCCAAGTTGGCACAGCAACATCAAATATGGGATTTCTTACACTAAAGAAAGCCATGATGCCAGTGATTATAATGGCGAGAGTGGCATCGACACCCGATAAAAATCTAAGGAATTCCATAAGACGATTACGCGTCAGATGCAGTTCTTTTTCAAAAATCGCTAACGATGACTGAGCTGTACATGATGCGGTTGCAGCGAGTAAAATGGCACCACATAACTGTGATATTTGACCTGAGCCTGTAAGCGTTTCCAGAAGATAATAAAACGGAAACAACAGCAACAGAATAACGAGAGAAGCTTGAAGCAAGCCGGCTTTCCAATATTGAGGGGGAAATTTCCTTATCAATGGAAGATGGATTTGCAAACCGAAAAGGAAACCGGTCCATCCGAGCGCCAGCGTCAGGAGTGGTTGAAGATCATTCATTGTATTGTTGTCGATAAGATTGATTGCGAGGGGTCCTAATAAAAAACCGACAATTATGAATTCTGTACCGGTTAAAAAGAAGTGACGTGCCGCCAAAGGCAGTTTAATGCGAGCAAATGACCAGTATGACCCTAAAAATGCCAGAAGAATCAGGAGGAGCGATCCTGTGACTACCTTCATGATTTTTCTTGATTAGAGTTCATGAGCGAGACCCGAGACGCGCTTGACAGGAATGGTGATGATCATTCCTGTTCCTGGTTTCATCAAATCGCCGCAAACTTCATGCACAAGCGCTATTGCATCACCGACCATAACCTGATCCAAAACAGACAAGATAACATGAGTGTGAATATCCCCGCGTGGAAACAAAGAAAGCAAACCTGAAAAAACGGGGATGTCATGAGTGATAATTTCACCCATTCCTCGTCCCTCCAGAACGGTTGCACCTGTTATTCCCATATCAAGAAAACCGGTAAGTATCTCTTCTACTTTCTTTGAATCTTTTATGAAACAGATCAGTAATTCTTTCATTGCTGCACTTAAATATGACAGTGGTCTTCTTGTTCAATATTCAATTGAATGTCTTGAACAGATTTGCAGGCGACGATGCTATCGCAAAAACTTGAGTTACATGCGAGTCGTGCAATTCTTGCGATAAGACGTACATGTTTTCCTGCAAAACGACTTGGATTCACCAGGAAGAATGTTAAAAAAACA
>JAFGJC010000026.1 GCA_016929305.1 candidate division CSSED10-310 bacterium
GAAAACATCTAGAGTGATCTTCCATTCACCCTCACCTTGCCAGTTAATCGCAAAATTCTTAAGAAGAGGATGATTTCTTGAGGCTTTTTGCATGGCAAAGATCGGCTTGTAAGGCGATAATCCAACGACTTCTCCTGTGACATACTGTACGCGATGGCTATTCTTATGATAGATGGTTTTATGAGCGATATCCTCTTTTACGGATGTGAGTTCAGAGATGGGAACAAGAACACCGTCGGCCGAAGAAACGTGGAGTCCTCTGACGCGGTTTATATCAGAACGATAGGAGATCGGAAGACGCAGAATAATCTGCAACGGATTTCGTTCACCTGATTCGTGCACAGAACCCAAAGGCATACCCATTCCGGACAGATGAATCGTCTGAGCGATTTGTTGAGTTGTTATGCCGTGAAGCATCGCTTTTTCTTTGTCAACCTCAAAGCTGAAACGCTTTTGATCCGACTCCAGATATGAATCCACATCCGCCATTCCTTCGGTTTCACGAAAAATTTGTTCAAGAGTTTTCGTGGCATTATGCAGATCTTCTGATGATACCCAGGGCGGACCATAAATCTCAGCAACAACGGTTGCCAAAACCGGTGGTCCCGGTGGCGGTTCGATAATTTTCAGATTGGCATTATGTTTAAGAGCGATGGCGGTCAAATCATCTCTGATGCGTAAAGCAATTGCGTGTGTTTTTTGCTTTCGATGATGTTTGTCAGCCAGGTTCACTCGAATATCAGCCACATTGTTACCCTGCCGTAAAAAGTAATGTCGCACCAATCCATTGAAATCGAAAGGTGATGCCGTTCCCACATAGATTTGAAAATGAGACACCTCATTAACTGTGGCCAAATAGCGACTCAATTCCCGGGTGACCTGTTCTGTTTTTTCCAATGTTGTTCCTTCAGGCATATCTACCACCAACTGAAATTCATCCTTATTTCCAAAAGGAAGCATCTTCAATGGTACGGCACCTATGAGAACCAGCAAAATTGAAAATGTCAGCGAAGCTATAATCAGAACCATAAAAAGCCATGCTCGATGAGATGATTTCAAAAGCCAGGACATCGTTTTATGATAAATTCGATAAACCACACTTTTTTTTATGTCAAACGGTTCATGTTTTTTGTGGTATTCATGCTTTAAGAGGTGGTAGGTGGCCCAGGGTGTTACCGTGAATGCGACGACAAGACTCATAAGCATTGCCATCGGAACATTGAACGGCATAGGGCGCATATATGGACCCATCATTCCAGTTACAAAAAACATCGGAATAAACGACATGATAACGGTAAATGTTGCCAGAATCGTCGGGGGTCGAACTTCATCCACAGCAACAAGTGTTGCTTTCAATGGCGGATACTTTTTTAACCTGAAATGGCGGAAAATATTTTCAACATCAACGATGGGGTCGTCAACAAGCAGACCCAGGGATAAAATTAAAGCAAATAGGGTGACACGGTTGATTGTATATCCAATCAGAGTGTCACCGATTAGAGTGAACGCCAATGTCATGGGCACGGCGAGAGCAACAATCAATGCTTCACGCACACCCAAAGCAATAGCAAGCAATACAACAATTGTGAGTACGGCAATTATCAGGTGTTTTACAAGTTCATTAACTTTTTCATTGGCAGTCTCGCCATAATTTCTGGTCACCACAACGTCGATACCGTCAGGAATTACGGTTGATCGAAGTTTGTTGCCGAGATGAATAATTTCTTCTGCAGCGGATACGGCATTTTCACCTTTCTTTTTCGCAATGGCTAATGTGACACTCGGCGTGAGTTTCCCTACCTCCCGATCCTTGTATTCTTCACCTCTTGCGGGTCCAAAACCATGCCATGTATAGCTTTTGATTTCTTCCGGACCATCAAAGACATTTGCTACATCTTTCAGATATACAGGTCGTCCGTCAAATACGCCAACGACAAGATTGTTAACTTCATCCAAAGAATTCAGAAAGCCACCCGCTTCCAGGAAAATGGTTTCATTTGCAATGATCTGTTCTCCAGCTGGAAGGTTGATATCAGATGCTCGAATAACATTAGCTATTTGGAGAGGAGTTAGATTTCTAGCATAGAGTGCTTCTGGAATGAACTCAACGCGAACTTGCCGTGAACGACCTCCAGATACATATGATCGGCCGACCGAGGGGATTTCCTGAATGGCATACTGTACTTCTTCTGCAATTCGTCGTAGTTCATGATCGTTATACAGCTCAGATGTAAATGTTACTGTTACGATCGGAACATCATCCACCTCCACCGGTTTAACTACCCAACTACTGACATCACCTGGCACATGATCGATACTCGACTGCAATTTGTTATACAATTTGACCAGACTATCTTCACGATCCTGGCCGACAAAAAACTGAACCGTAATAATGCCGATACCTTGTTTGGCCATCAAATAAACATTTTCGACCCCATCGATTTCCATCAGGAGTTTTTCAAGTCTTGCTCCAGCTAATGATTCAACTTCCTCCGGATCAAGACCGGGCATCATAATCATGACATCTGCCATTGGAACGGTAATCTGAGGTTCTTCTTCGCGGGGAGTAACCCAGAGTGCTATGATTCCAACGACAACGGAGATCAGGATAAACAGAATAGAAAGGTGAGATGTCAAAAATGTCCTTACAATGCGTGAAGTTATTGAAGCCGTTTCCCGGTCCATGTTTAAAACTCCCCGATATTTCGCGCGACTCGTTCACCCGGCTCTAATCCCGACAACACCTCATATTTTCCTGACTGCTGATTTCCAAGCCGGACTAGACGCGCCTCCAGCCCTTTGTCACTCAATACTTTAACCATCTCCAGCTGGCCAACTCTGTAAATCACCCCTTCATCAACTAGAATCATTTTACGTTCATCTATGGGAAGATAACAGCGACCAAACATTCCAGAACGAATCTCCGGATCGTGTTCAAGAGTAAGTCGAACCAAGAATGAACGAGACTTGGGATCGGAACTCGGGACGATTTCATCAACTTTTCCCAGAATATCTTTTCTCAAAGTGTCAATTCGAACGAAAAGAGATTTGCCAATTTCTATGGTGTTGCTTCGCGATTCAGGTACATAAACCTCTAATCTCAAATTCTCTGGATCTTCCAGTTTCAATAAGGGTTTGCCTGGAGTGGCAAGAGTTCCTTCTTCAACGAGTTTTTCTACGATGATACCACTGAATGGCGCTTTTATTTCTGCATATCCTAATTGAACATTGATGTGATCAATATTTTTTGCCGATTCTTTGACTTGAGCAGTTGCCATCTCAAATTCAGCTCTGGCTGTTTCGAATCTGGCTTGCGTTGTTGATCCCGTTTCCAGAAGATTTTTTTCACGAAGATATGCCTTTTCAGCCAGATCTTTTCTGGCTGATGCGGACTCATATGCTGATTGCGTTCGAGCGAGTTCTGTTTTTAACCGCTGGTCATCTAGACGGATAAGTACATTACCCGCCACAACTTTTTTCCCAGGATAAACAAGAATTTCTTTCACCAGTGCGGAGATTTGAGCGGACAAATAAGTTTCTTTTCTAGACAACACAGTTCCTACCACCGTATCAAACTCCTCGACCGTTTCCTCTTCTACCGTGATATAATCTATGTCATTTAACTTCTCACCGACCGATTTCTGGTTTCCCGGTTCGATGCGTTTCCCTAAGTATCCTTGCATATGAAGAA
>JAFGJC010000314.1 GCA_016929305.1 candidate division CSSED10-310 bacterium
GATATTGAGCGAGAAGTCATAAAGCAGGTTTTGAAATTAACAGGTGGAAACCGGAGTGAAACGGCTCGCAGACTTAAAATCTCTCGATCACGCGTTCTTAGAAAGATTGAGACGATGTTGAGTGAATAGAAATGGTACATATAACTGTCTTATTGTGGTGCAGAGTTCGAGGACCGTCGATATGAGCCATATGCAGAAAACAGAAAAAAGTGTATGTTCATAGGTGGTTAGACAGGATAAAAAATTGTGGTATGTAATTTGCAAATAAATTGCCTGAATGTGATGTTGTAGAAGATCCAATGGATGAAATTTTCACATTCAAAGGAGGATGGGAGGAAGCAATGCGCACAAGAATTTGGTTGCTAACTGTCGTAACTTTTATGTGGTTTGGTTTGAATTTGGTAATGCCACAACAAGTTGTCAAAGCGGACAGTTTGATGTTTAAACCGTCAACCGTCGATACAGAACTATGGACGGTTCGCGTCCGGCCTTATACGCATTTCATCCCTGCTGACCAACCCCCTGGGGACTTTCAATTTGAAGACTTACAGATTGGTATGCCGGTATTGGTTCAGGGGTGGATTTGCCAGTATCCGCCGGTCATCTGCGCAACACATGTTTTTGTGTTTTTTGATGGACCACCACCTCGAAACGACTATATGTCCATCGTCAAGGGTGGAATTATTGTGGATATCGACTACGTCAACGGCGAATTTATTCTGGAAACAGAACAACAAATGCCGGAGTTTCGTGACGTATTGGTGACGATGGAAACGCGGTTTTACCAGGCTTTTCTTGGAGACAGTCTAATAGAGATACCGTTTGACATGATTCCGAACGGTGCACCTGTTATGGTTCATGGACATCGGGAGGAAAACAATCTCATCGTTGCCGAAGGTGTGATCCTCTCCGATGACTGGCTGCCGGATTACAATCATGACTGGTCAGAAGATATTGTCGAAGTTTTTGGCATTGTCGATTGCATCGATCATTATCAGCACCGCATGCGTGTTTTTGTAGAAAATCTTGGAAGCAATCAGACATATTCAGGATTTGTCAATCAAAATGGAGGACTGGTTGCTTTTCCTTGGGGTCATCTAGAATTTCCACCCAATGCTGTGGACGAAGAATACAATATTTTTATTTCCGGTGATTTCATGTTCTGGTTTACCCTGCAGAATGTTTATCTGTTTGGTCCTGAAGGGCTTACGTTTAATGAACCAGTATTGCTAGAAATCCGCTACTTTAATCTGGATGGTATCGATGATCCTGAACGCGTTAGTTTGTCATATTACGATGATGAATTGGGTAAATGGCGCGTTTACACTCATATGGACTTTTTCCCGGAACATCATTGTTTTAGGGGTTATATTAATCATTTTTCTCGCTATTCGCTCTCTACAAATGGGCGGCCGGTGCAGTTTATTTTGGAACAATGAAACGATCTGACTGGCAAAATCTTTTAACGGAGATCTTAGAATCCGTAAATGGGCGAATGTCCGAAAATCAACTTCGGATACAGGATATCGCTCTTCGTTCAGAGGTTTTGCTTGTCACATCCACAAAACATGTCATTAAATCGGATATCGCTATTATCAGGGAATTCGTCATTCCGTTGCTTCAAGAACTCGAACTCGCCTGTAAACCCGAAGTTCTGAATCGGATTTATTTGCGCGCCGCTCGATGGGCACTTCTGACTGGCAATAATGATCTGGCAATCGACTTGTTTAAAAAGTCTGGAGAGTGGTCGGCTGAAGCGGGAGATGTTGAATTGACGATACAGGTTGTCGAGGAGCTGGGGGACCTTTATCGGCTGAAGGGTGATTTCAAGCAAGCAGAAATGCTTCAGAACACAGCGAAAACATTGAGTGAAAATCATGGTTACACAGAACTGCTTGCGCACGCCAAGAATAATCTGGGGGTTATCAATATTGAATCCGGCAACCTGAAGGAAGCCAAGGGTTTATTGGCAGAAGCACTTGAATTGGCAGAATCCACAGATGATAAGCGGTTACAGGCGCATGTTTACAATAATTCCGGTGTTATTTTCTGTATATCCGGGAATCCCGAATTTGCATATCGAGAACTAAATCGAGCTTTAACGTTGAGAGAACAGGTGAATGACCGGCTGGGATATGCTGAAACATGTCATAATCTTGCGAAAACGATGATCGATATCCAACATTATTCAGAAGCTGAAGATTACCTTGTTAAAGCGTTTGCAATTGCCCGGCAAATGAGTGTTGAGTTGCTGAAAGCTGATTTATTGCTGACAAAATCTGAATTAATGTTAAAACTTTCATTCCCGGATATCGCTTTAAAATGCTGTAAGGAGGCTTTGGATGTTTACCGGCGAATCGAAAATCCACTCGGGATATCAGATAGTCTTAAGTTAAGCGCTGAAGCGTTATGGAAAAGTGGAAAAATTGAACTTTCGCTGGAATTTCTAAACAATGCAATCGATATAGCTGAAAAAATGAATTATCCACTTGGATTAGCTGAAATCCTTGAACTTCAAATGCTCATTCAATTTGAGATGGGCAGCATTGATGAAGCTGGAAAAACCTACCAAAGAGCTCATAAAGCTTATCAAAAATTAGGCGCTGACCAACGACGGAAAAATCTTGAAAAGATCTTTTTAGAAAAAACAAGTTAGATATCCAGATAGACGATCGTTGCTCCCCAACCCCCATCTTCGGCAGGGGCGTCATTGAACCGGCTGACGCGAGTATTTCGTGAAAGATACGATCGAACAATACTCCGCTGAACACCCATACCCCTTCCATGAATGATGCGAACCGTCTGAAATCCTTTTTCGATAGCAGCTTCCAGGTAAGCATCCAAGACGGATTCCGTTTCTGAAGGATCAAAAGTGTGCAAATCGATAACATCCTCGATAGGCATCTCAACGGCACATCCATCATAAGGATCATCATAAACCGGTTCTTCCGAATCGAATAATTCATGGTCAGGTTCAGGACCGGTATCTTTTTTATTTCTCCAAAATAGCAATTTAAATAAAATCATGGTCGCCCCAACATTCTGGTCCAGTCCAGAGGTTCCGTTGCGATTTCAGTCAGCAACGGAATATAAAAGGTTTTAACGATTTGCGACCAGTTAAAATGGGTTAGAACGCGTTGTCGGCCGGCTTTACCCATAGAATCTCTGAGCGAGGGATTTTCGATCAGTGTTCTCAAGGCTTTTACTAACTGCAGAGAGCTTCCGGGTTCAATTCTGATGCCCGTTTTCATGTGATCAACGGTGTAATGCATACCGCCCGTGTCGGAAACAACAACGGGAATTCCGCAGGCCATCGCTTCCAGAGGTACCAGACCGAAAGGTTCGGGCCATAATGAAGGGCAGACGATGATATCCATTGACTGATATAGCTTCGGAATATCTTTTCTGTCGATCCAACCTTTCGAGTTGATCACTGGACTGTTAAATTCCGATCTCGGATCTGTAACATATGCATTTATAAAAGGATACTGTTTTTTGAGTGAAATGATGGCGTCTTCAAATATTTCAAATCCCTTTCGTCTGTCATCCGACCGTCCGGCCATTAGAATATTGACGGGCTGGTTGTTCTGCCGCTTGATCGGTTGTGCTGCAAACTGCTCGGCGTCAACACCTCCCGGGATAACATCAATCCTGATATCGCTTGACGCAAAACGATCGCGGATAAATGGAGTGGAAACGATGAGAGATTTTAGTTTAGGTAATGTTGTTTTCATGTAGCTTGAATATTGCGGTAGGAAGGCATTGGATTTCCAGTATTCATCTGCAACGGGATTTAATCGTGAACCAATCAGAGTGCCGGCCATATGCGATAGAGCGCACCACCAGCATTGAATCGTATTTGTCAGCAGGTTGTTAGGGCAAATTTGAGATTGATGGGCACTCCATTTGAAAACATCTCCCCGATAGAGGCTGGCGTAGTTAGGGCAGATGAGTTCATACGCGAAAATGCGAAGAAAAATGGGAAAATCGCATAGAGCTGATATCAATGAAGGTGCAAGGTAGAAAGTGTTGCTGATAATGACAGCATCCGGGTTCCAATGATGGATTTTTTCGCGGAAAAGAACTGGTAGAAATTTTGCATTATAGTTTTCACGGGTCACATCAAACGTTTCTACGGGAACACCGGGATCGGATAATATTTGACCGCCAGGAATATTCCATCGTGTGCAAACAGGTGTAAAGATACGCGTTTCCATGCCAGCCGATATCAGATTACGGGCGATTTCACGCACATCTATCCAAGATCCGCCGGTTGGGGGCCAATGGAAAGATTGATCGGCAAAAGCAATTTTCATGCTACAGGTTTCGAAGCCGTTCGTAGGTTTTTTCAAGTTTTTTGATATGTCTGTCATGTGAGTATTGCTGTTTCAATAATAACCAGCCTGCGGTTCCGAGTTCGGTGGCAAGACTCATATCCGAAAGCAACGTTCTCAGATAACCGGTATAAGCTTCCGTGTTACCTCGGGGTGCACAATATCCATTTATTCCGGTCTTCAACCATTCTCTGACACCTCCCACATCGAATGCCACAACGGGACGCCCTGCCGCCATCGCTTCCAGTCCAACAATTCCAAACGGTTCCGGGTAGATACTGGGGAAA
>JAFGJC010000027.1 GCA_016929305.1 candidate division CSSED10-310 bacterium
AACGCAGACTGGATGTAAAGGGTGAAATAAACAACGTTTTGATTCTAGACGATTATGCGCATCATCCAACAGAAATTAAAGCGACATTGGATGCGGTTGAACAAGCTTGGAAAAGACCTGTTACGGCCATTTTTCAGCCACATCGGTATAGCAGGACAAAAGCCCTGGCAGATGCGTTTGCAAAAGAACTCAGCAGAGTCAATCGGTTAATCATCATGCCTGTGTATGCCGCTTCCGAAACGCCGATTCCTGGTGTCGATGCTCAAATGCTGGCTGATAAATGCAGAATGCTGGGCGCTCAAAATATTACCGTCATGGAGTCTGCTGACACAATCGCTGATTATTTGGGAAAAATTCTAGTTCCTGGTGATATTGCTATTTCGCTCGGAGCTGGTGATGTCTTTAAGGTTACAGATATACTTGTGGATCGGTTGAAACCAGATCAAGAAAATCTGTGATAAGGTGCTAAAAGTAATGAAAATGCTTCTGGTTCGTATTGATATACCTTGAATTCCGGATGCATTGATGTTATTAACGGCATGGATTTCGCTACGAAAGGAGTTATGAGTGACACGAATATTTTTAGTTATTGGATTATTGGCGTTATTTTTAAGCCTCACACCTATTCTAGCTGCCGATTATATCTTTGATACAGTCGGTTCGGAGATTATCTTCGACGGCACGCTGTTAAAAAGCGGAAAAACCCTGCATTATACTCAAAAAATTCAAGTGTTGGATCCTCAAATAATGCAGTCCGATGGTTTTGATATCATTCACCATACTCATCTGTTGAGTGATTATTTTACGGAAGAGAAAGTTCTTTTTTACAAAGTAGAAAAGGATGGCATTTATCTTGTCGCTACAGCCGATCAATTGGGGGGAGAGCTTTCAGTGTATGAAGAACCGTCATTGGAACTTCCACTGCCACCTGAAAAAGGAAAAAAATGGCAGCGAACACGTATTGAAGGTGGAAACCTGACTGAACTGAATCTGGAGATTACAGATGTTGATAAGGAAATAACTATCGGTGACAAGACAGAAAAAACAGTTGTTGTAAAGGTGTCCGGAACCACAGTTCATCAGGGTAAATCTTCTAAAACCGAAAAAGAGATATTTTTCTCCAAAGTTGGTAGAGTTAAACAAATCACGAAACAATATATCAGCGATTCCGAAGTAGCCGTTTCAACCTTTACATTGAAAAACATCATTGAACCAGGAGAAAAATCCGAAAAAAACCAGGAACCGAAAGCTGAAGAAGCAGCCGTGAAGGATAGCGAATCAACAAAAACAGATAATACAAAAAATCCTTAATAAACAACTGGATAATCAATGAAGTATTTTATTGCCGCCCTTACTGTCATGGTAATTGTTTCACATGCATATGCCGGTGAACACTATCTTCCGGATGTCAAAGGTCAAATATATATACTTGATGGTTCTGTTGATATCTTAGGTAAAAGCACACCTTCAAAGAAAATAATTAAAGTAATGGATAATTATACTGATACAGAGTCGGGAGAGGTCTGGATTGTGCATGATATTACAATTTCTGGACTGAAGAGTGAATCTGTGTTCCGGTATTATGCAATAAGGAGTGATGGTGTCTATTGTATGGCGGAGTGTGCCAGCCTGGATAAAAAACCGGATAGACTTAAAGAACCCTACTTGGTGTTCCCATTACCACCAGAGAATGGAAAATCCTGGAATATCAACATATCAGGCAAAGCGGAGTTGAACATGACTTACACGATTGAAGATTTTGAATCTTCGATCATTCTAGGCGACAAGACATTCCATTGTGTCAAAGTTACAGGCGTGGGGGTTGCGTCAGTGTTGGGGATGAAAATTCCGGTTACTCAGGAAAAGTACTTTCATTCTGCACACGGTGTCATTATGGACACGCTTATTCAAAAATTCAGTGAAAAAAATGAAGCCAAGCATGAGTTCCGGTTATCATCTGTTGATTTAGAGAAAAAAGAGCTTTAACGTAATTTTCTTAAGCGGTTTGTAATGTATTTACCGAATATTTTAAGAGCGAGATCGGCTGTTCTAAATACGACAAGTCCTTCGGTTTCGAGCATTTGTACAAGAGGGTCATAGAGTCTACCGGAATCTATTACGACAATCATAGGTTTGGATGTTTCTGAATTCAAGCGGATCAGTCGATTGGGATAACTGCTTGTATTTTCAATGTTTTCTTTGCCAAAAATACCTTCTGGAAGCGTTTGTTGGGCTGGTGTTAACGGTACGGTCGCTGCCAAAACACAATCCGTATTTGCGTCATTGATTTGTGCACGGATTATTTTTTCGTGGACATCATCCGTTGCCATGGGTGTGACATCCATAGGATTTCTGATATCAATGAGATTCTCAATTCGTCCTTCTTCAAGGATTGCCTGAATTGTGGCACTGGTTTCTGGAGTATAAGATGCCAGAACCAGATCTGATCTGTCACCAATATTATCAGCTATTCCAACGGTTTCGTAACCGGCGTTTGAGATGGCGGATAACCGGTTGCCCATGATTGATTTGGGAATCATGACAACCGCAAGTCTTATTAATTCATTAAATTCAGTGAAGTTGTCGCAAACAATTGCTCCCGCTTCTTCTAAAAGCTGTGCTGCAATAGCATAATCACCGGCAACTGAAGCTGTGTGACCGGAAGTTGCTGTTTTGCCGGCAGGTGTTCTTCCGGCTTTGTAGAATATTGTTGTTCGATTCTGCTCATTCAGCTTTCGAACGGTTTTGATCATTTTCAAACCGCCCAAATCCTTGAAGCCTTCAACATATACGGCAAGAACCCGGACATCGGTTTCCTGTTCAGCCATATACTCAAGGAAATCGGAGATCCCGAGATCCATTTGATTACCTGTAGATATCGCAAAGAGAGGGGATAAATTGGATTGTTGACTCATTACAGTAATCATTCGTGCACCTGACTGTGATAAAAAAGCTACTGGATCTGGAGATTTGTTATAATTTTTTGGAAGTTTAGCTTCAGGAACAAACAGAGTATCATAGTTGCCGGGTCGAGATAATATGCCTAAACAATTACCACCGACGAATATCGGGCCTCGATCGGGCTTTTTCCGACTATCGAGAATTGCTCTATTCATGTTTGCCACAATCGATTCTGTTCCTGATTTTTCACCTAATCCACCCGGAATAATGATTACTGATTCTACTTTTCCTGAGCCTGCAGCTTCCTGAATAATCAAAGGGGCTTGGGAGGCGTCAACAGCTAGAACAAGGACATCCACCTTTTCCGGAAGTGCATCAATAGCGGGAACGCAAGGAATATCGTCTATCGATTCGATACCGGGACGAATAATATATAAATGCTCTTTCGGATAATTGTTGCCAATCACATTTCTGAGTATGATTCGGCCCATATTCAGTTTTTGTGCAGAGACACCGATAACTGCCAGGCTTTTAGGATGGAGAAGATTTTTGATTTTTTCGACAGGTGTTTCTGGTGGGCGGTCGGATTTCATGGAGTATTTCAGCATGCCGTCAAGAGGGACAGGTTGGTTTTCCATGAAAACGAAAGGATTAACTTCAAATTCTTCAAGCATATATTTAGAATCTTCAGATTCATCCAAAAATCGAGCGAGATGAATAACCGCCTGAAAACATGCAATTAGCTTGTCATCTTCAATAATTCTTTCCGCACCTCGTGTACTTCCGGAAATTTTCTGATAAGAAACAGTATGTTTGAACGAGCGCAGAAAATCTTGCGGTGATGTGACCGTCGTGGATGCTGAGACACTCGCTAGTCCCCGTTTCATGATTTTTGCAAAATATTCTGTATCCGTACCTCCTAATCCTGCCGTTAACACCAATCCAAATTCTCTTGTTTTTCTGATGCCAAGAAGCATTTCGTAGCCGAATCCTTTCATGGATGGATTGATGTATTGCATCAACAGTATACCCATGATCGATTTACGGATATTTGCTTCTGTTTTATCCGGATTTTTTTCACGAATCTCCATTGGAATTTCAATGTTCTTTAACTGAGTCCAATTCATGAAGGATGCAGGAATGGATCTGAACATGCATGCAATCGCATCGCCAACGGCATCTACTGTTTTTTTAACGATGTTTACCCCGCCGACATCGGTTTTATGCATGATATAGGGTGAGACTACTTTTAATACAATTTTATCACCGGGGAATTCATCAAGAGTTGACTGGTCAATTTGATCAGGACTTTTTATGAGTCTGTATTTGGGTATTGATGTTAATCCCGCTAGTTTCAATACATCATATACTTCGTTTTCTAGCAATGCGTGTCTGTCCTGCGAATGAGCGGATTTGAAGACATCGAGAATCTGACTGAAATGTTCCATGTAACCTCCCACCAGGTCTTGGTTAGCTAAATTATTCAGATCCCAATCTGTAACCAGCTTGAATGGCGTCTTTATTGGTTTGCACTATTTTTTCACCTTTGTGTTTGAACAGAGCTTCCAGATGCGGGAAAAAATCCTCGGCAGAAAAACCTAGTTTTGGTGCAGCAACACCAAGCATAATGACATTTTGCGTTCGCACACTTCCAACATCTTGAGCGATTTTTTTGGAATCGACGAGAATTTTATTGGGTAATTTTTCGAGTATTTTCAAAAGATCATCGTGTTCGGGATAATCCGGGATATTCTTATAGGGATCAATGCTGGTGACAACCCATCCATTTGACGATAAATATTCAAGATATCTCAGTGTTTCCAGAGGTTCCACACTGAGAAGCAAATCAGCTTTTCCGTGAGGAATCAAATCACTTGCTATCGGTTCGCTGGAAACGCGAAGATGAGACTGAACAGCTCCACCTCTTTGAGCCATACCGTGAACTTCAGCTTGTTTGAAATTCCACCCTTTATCAAGGGATGCATTACATATGAGATAGGAAATGGTGAGAATGCCTTGTCCTCCAACACCTGCCAATATGAGATTTTTTTCCATGATATTACCTTTCTACGCTATATATTGGGGCTTTTAATACAAATTCGTTGGGGAATCAGAACAGATGTTCCCCGAAATGCCAGTTCTTCTTTCATTATATTTACATTTTCGTCATGATGTTTGGGTAAAGGATTCAATACTCTGATATGATTCCTTTCGACACCCAGCTGTTCAACCAAGTCAACCAAACTGCTTCCGGTTGTCATTGTTTCCTGAGCGCCGGTCATGGCTACAAGAGAATTGTCCATGATAACAACATTGATATCCGCATTATTCTTTGCAGCTCCGATTATAGGTGTCATTCCTGAATGAATGAAAGTCGAATCACCGATTATCGCGATGGCAGGATGCACGCCAGCAGCCGAAGCGCCGATAGCCATGGAAATAGAAGCACCCATATCAACGCATGTTTCACCACAGTAGTAGGGTGGAAGAACACCAAGGGTATAGCAGCCAATATCAGTAAACATTTTTGCGTTCTCGAAAGCCTTCGTGGCTTCTGCGAGCGCTTTGAAGGTGTCGGCATGCGGACATCCGCGACATAATGCTGGCGGTCTGCCGGGAATGGAACCCGGATCAAAATTAATTGAAGCCAGTGATGCAAGATTCAATGCTTTACGAACATGATCAGGATTCAACTCCCCGGTCCTTGGAATATCACCGGTAAACCGCCCTTTGATCGTTTTCCCAGGAACACCAAAGAAACCTACCAGGGTCGATTCGATGTATGGATAACCTTCTTCGACGATAAGTATCTCATCACTGGCATCAACGAGACGACGGACCAGATTTGCAGGTAAAGGATATTGTGAGATTTTTAATAGGTTATATGGCGCTTCGAGGTCGGGAAGATTTTCTTTTACATAATTATAGGCTATTCCAGAGGTGATGATAGCTTTACGCGCGTGAGGGTTTATTTCAAGATGATTAAATGGCGAGAGTTCCGAAGCTTTCACCATTTCAGGAATTTTATTGATCAACTGCTGATTTCGCACTCTTGCGTTAACCGGCAGTAGCACCCATTTCTTCCAGTTTGTATCCGGAGACAAAGGATTTTGAGCTCGGTGATTTGTGTCCGGAGCAATATTTGCGCGGCTGTGTGACAGCCGTGTTACAAGTCTTAGCAGTATGGGAACATCCATTTTCTCGGATAGATCGAAAATTGAAAGCATCATATTATAAGCTTCTTGTTGATTCGAAGGTTCAAAGCAGGGAATTCGAGCAAAATCCGCATAATACCGGCTATCTTGTTCATTCTGTGAGGAATGCATACCGGGATCATCTGCTACGGCAACTACAAATCCTCCTTTAACACCCGTCATCGAGGAATTCATGAAGGGATCAGCAGCGACATTGAGACCAACATGTTTCATCGTTACCAGAACACGTTGACCCGCAAATGACATTCCCAATGCTTCTTCATAACCTACTTTTTCATTGGCTGACCAGATTGCCCTAACATTGAATTTTTTTGATTTTTTTTGGATAAATTCAAATATCTCGGTTGATGGCGTACCAGGATATCCAAAGACACCGCTTAAACCTGCATGAAGCGCCCCAAGACCGACAGCTTCATTACCTAATAATAATTCCTGTTGCATTACACACTT
>JAFGJC010000315.1 GCA_016929305.1 candidate division CSSED10-310 bacterium
AAAACACGTTCCGGTAAAATTATGCGACGTGTATTACGATGCCAAGAAACCGGTGAACCGGTTGGCGATTTATCAACTTTGGAAAACGATTAGCCTTGAAAGGAGGTTTTCATCATGAAAGAGGATATTAGAGCAAAACTGAAAAAAGAAATACTCAACTATGTGGAAGAAGAATTCCTGGAAGAAGACGACGATATTGAAGTTGCTTCAGACACACCCCTGATTTCCGGCGGTATTGTCGATTCTTTCTCAATGGTTTCACTCAAACGTTTCCTGGAAAAGAAGTACCAAATTTCCATTCCCGATGCGAAAGCAACGCCGGAAGCGTTCGATTCCGTTGAAAACATTCTTGAATTGCTGGAAGAATATATTTAACGGAACATATATTTTAAGGAGCAGCCCATGGCATACGGAAAAGTAAAAGCATATTATCAAGATGAACTCCAATCCATTCAACAGGAGGGGCTTTACAAACAGGAACGCTTTATTCATTCTCCGCAGGGTGCTGATATTTCCGTTGAATTCCCTCCCAAAGCACCGCTTTCGGAAGTGATCAATTTCTGTGCAAACAATTATTTGGGGCTTTCCAGCCATCCGGAGGTTATAGAGGCGGCACATGACGGCTTGAAAAAACGTGGTTATGGCATGAGTTCTGTTCGTTTTATCTGTGGAACACAGGATATCCACAAGGAACTTGAACAGAAAATCTCCACGTTTCTCAAGATGGAGGATACAATTCTGTTTCCTTCCTGTCTCGATGCCAACGGCGGCTTGTTTGAAGCTGTTTTGGGACCGGAGGATGCTATCATTGCCGACAAACTCGTTCACGCGTCCATTATCGACGGCATGAGGCTTTGTAAAGCACAGCAGTACCCTTTCAAGCATCTGGATATGAATCATCTGGAGAAAAAACTTATCGAAGCCTCGGAAGACTGCAGGCATAAGATGATCGTTACCGACGGTGTTTTTTCAATGGATGGAGATCTCGCACCTCTCGATATCATCTGCGATCTGGCTGATAAATATGACGCTATCGTTGTCGTTGATGACAGCCACGCGACAGGATTCATCGGAAAAACCGGACGGGGCGTACATGAACTAAAAGGATGCATGGATCGTGTCGATGTCATTACAACAACTCTCGGAAAAGCCCTTGGCGGCGCTTCCGGCGGTTGCGTCAGTGGCCGCAAGGAAATTGTTGAGTTATGCCGTCAGCGCGCTCGACCGTACCTGTTCTCCAATACCATGCCACCGGTGATCGTATCAGCAGCCATAAAAGTTTTGGAAATTATCTCCAAATCGACCGAGCGCCGAGACAAGCTGGAATGGAATACGAATTATTTCCGCGAGAAAATTTCTGCCGCCGGATTTGTGATTAAAGGAGAAACCCCTATCGTTCCTGTCATGCTCTTCAATGCGCAGTTAGCTCAGGATTTTTCCCGCGATCTGTATTATGAAGGGATTTATGCTGTCGGCTTCTTTTTCCCTGTCGTTCCCAAAGGTCAAGCTAGAATCCGAATCCAAATTTCCGCCAATCACGAAAAAGAGCATCTTGACAAAGCCATTAACGCTTTCACGAAAACAGGCGAAAAGTACGGTATCTTGGGCCTTTCCAAAAACGAAATCATAGAAAAGTACGGCAGTTAAACCATATGTGAACATCTGATCGAAATCACCGGTTTTTTTTCTGAATTTCTGAAATAACCAGTGCCATTATTGTCTTGACTCTAAAAGCTTTTCTGCTAACATCTTACGTCGTTCCATAGAACGTTCTCTCGGTTCGGGAGGTGGTCTTGGGGAAAATTATTGCCATCGCTAATCAGAAAGGTGGTGTGGGTAAAACCACCACTGCCATTAATCTTGCCGCAGGAATTGCGATTCTTGGCTATAAAACCCTACTCGTCGATGTCGATCCACAGGGAAACGCTACCAGCGGTCTGGGTATCGATAAATTGCTTCTTTCCGACACCAGCCTCTATGAAGTGATGTTGGAACAGGTTGAAATTCACGACACCATCCTGCCCGGACCCCTCGATAACCTGTTTATCGTTCCTTCAACTAAAAAGCTTGTCGGTGCCGAAGTTGAACTTGTCGGTTCTTCTGAAAGAGATCTTATTTTAAAACATGCTTTAGAAGGATTGAGAAACCAATACCATTACATCTTTCTTGATTGTCCGCCATCTTTAAGTCTTCTCACGGTCAATGCTCTTGGCGGTGCAGATTCCGTCATCGTTCCGGTTCAATGTGAATACTACGCGATGGAAGGAATCTCATCACTTCTGGAGACTATCGATCTGGTTCAGTCGTGCCTTAATCCTACTCTGCATCTGGAAGGTGTTTTACTAACAATGCATGACATTCGAACAAACATATCGGATCTTGTTTCCGATGAGATCAGAGCTTATTTCAAGGATAAGGTTTTCAACACCGTGATCCCCCGTAATGTGCGATTGTGTGAAGCCCCGAGCCATGGATTGCCGATACAGTTTTACGATCCCGACTGTAAAGGATCCCAGGCCTATGATCAGTTGGCAAAGGAGATCGTTAACCATGAAGCGTAAAACTCTTGGGAAAGGCTTGAGCGCTCTGATCCAAAACCGTACCGGTGAAACCACTGATAAAATTCATCAACTGCCTATTACTCGGATTTCGCCGGCCAAACATCAACCAAGAAGACTCTTTTCCGATGACACACTGAAAGAACTCTCCGAATCCATCAAATCTCAGGGCATTATCCTGCCGGTCATTGTCAGACCCGCCGGAATCGATTATGAACTCATCGCCGGTGAACGCCGATTCCGGGCTGCAAAACTAGCCGGTTTAAACACGATACCTGCATTGATCAAATCCGTTTCGGATCATGATGCTCTGGAAATCGCCCTGATCGAAAATCTTCAACGTGATGATCTAACCCCTATTGAAATGGCGTCCGGATATAAAATGCTGATGGAGGAACATGGCCTCAAACAAGAGGAAATAGGACGTATCGTCGGCAAAGATCGCTCCACGATCACAAACACACTTCGTATTCTAACGCTGCCTGACGATATAAAAGAATTCCTTCAGTCCAGAGAACTTTCCATCGGTCATGCAAAAGCTTTATTAAGCCTTCCGTCCGACACGTTAAAACGACAGTTTGCGATATACACTCTAAAAAACAATCTGTCTGTCCGAATGCTCGAAAAGAAAATCAAGCTGTTTCTTGAAACGTCTTCGAAACACAAACCGGACCCGTCTGCAACAGATCCAATACTTGAAGCCGCTCTGGACAGAATACGCCAGAAACTGGCAACAAAAATTGTTCTAAAAAGAAAAAGAAGTGGTGGAGGAACGCTTGTTCTGACATTTTTTTCCGAAGACGATCTTATCAGACTTCTGGAAAACTTGGGAGTTTCTGAACGTGGTTGAAATAAACAGTACCCTTTTCGTTGAAATCATCCTTTTTGTCTGTCTTTTGTTTGCGCTCAACAAAATTGTGTATCAACCTCTGCTCTCAATAATGACACAACGACGCAAAAAAATTGAAGATCAAACTCACCAGACCAAGCATATCAGCAGTGAAATTGAAACTCGGGAACATTCCATCAAGGATAAGATCCGAAGTTTCAAGGAAAAAACCGATTCAAACATGCAACAGGCGTTAAAAGATGCCAGTCATGAATACAATTCCAGGATTCATTCAATTACAGAGGAAACAGAGAAAGATTTTCAGCTTTTTAAAAGAAATCTTGAGCAGGAAACGGAGTCGGTACTGAAAGAGCTGAACAGTAATATACCGGCAATTGCCGAACAAATGCTGAAAAAGCTGCTGCCGGTATTTTTATTTCTGCTGATAAGCTGCACTGCGGTATGGGCATCCGAAATCTCTCATAGCGAACATTCTGGTGGCATCAGTGAATTTGCTCGAATCATCAATTTCACAATAATGATCGTTCTCCTTTATTTTCTTGGAAGAAAACCTATCAGTACTT
>JAFGJC010000316.1 GCA_016929305.1 candidate division CSSED10-310 bacterium
ATCCTGAAATTAAATCCACACCGAATGGGAAAAAAATAGCGAAAATGCGTTTAGCGGTAAACGATTACTGGATCAACCGGGCAACGGGAGAACGCAACGAAAGAACTCATTGGTTTTCTTTAAATGCTTGGGACCGCATGGCGGATACATGTGAACGGTTCTTAAAGAAAGGTATAAAAATCGCTGTAAGGGGAAGCCTCGAGTATCAGGAATGGACGACGCAAGATGGTTCCCGACGCAGTAAAATTGAAGTGCGTGTCAGGGAGATGGAAATATTAACACCCAAAGGTACAATGTCACGAGATCCTGAATCACCTCGAAAATCCCGTAATGAAGTCGAGGATTTTGGTGATTTCACAGATTCGGATTCATCGGATGATGAATCGTTTCCTCCTGTTACAGATGATGATATACCATTTTAAATAGTCCCAAATTTAAAGACAGAGGAGACAAAGCTCTATGGGCATGTGGCCGAGCTTTATACTAAAGAACAATGATTCCATCAAACCTGATAGGAATTTTAAAAAACGTATCAAGAAACTTGAAAAGCAGTTAAAGCTTCTTAAAAATAAAGAAAATTCCAAAGCAGAAGCAAAGTGTTTTGAGGAAATTGGTTTTTTGTACTTCGATCAAAAACTGTACGATCAAGCTATAGAAAACTGGACCAATGCGCTACGGGTCTACCAGGAAACGAATGATCGCCCTTCAATGGCAGAGTCATATTCGAATATTGGCACAGCTCTCCGACTTAAAAATTCTCTCAGACAAGCCACTTCATTCTATACAAAAGCGCTTGTATTAGACCATGAATTTAACAAGGGTGAAGGCGAGTTGAAAAGTCTTCATAACTTGGGTGGCACCTGGCTGGAACTGGGTGAGTATGAAAACGCTCTGGAAGCATATAATAATGCCCTGGAAACGGCTCGTCATCATTTGAACAAGACCTGGGAAGCTTTAACATTATACCGTCTTGGCGAAACCTATGAAGCAGGTCATAAGTTCCTTGAAGCCTTTCGCTTTTATGAAGAAGGGCTTAAAATTGCCGATGCTCTTCATTTTTTGGAAGTTATGACAAGATGTACATTTGGACTGGGAAAGTGTTATGAAATGCTTGGCGAATATACTCAAAGCCAGCTGTGTTATGAAGACTCCTCTGAAGGAGCAAAAAATCTAAATGATTCTGATATTGAAACTTTAATCTGGGTTGCTCGGGCTTTTTTGAATATTCATTTAGGTTATCTTGATCAAGCTCGTGAAATGTCAAAAAAAGCACAGGACATCTCCCAAAATGGCAGCATTTCGATTACTGTAAACATTGAATTGGCGTTATTGCGAGCGAAAATTTATGCTATCCAAGGAATGTGGGAAAAAGTGTTTCGATTGTTGGATGAAGCCGAGAAGAATGCTGAAAAACTGCCCAATGGATATTATCTTTCGAAAGTTATGCTTCGAAAGGCTGAATTTGAAATCAGTTGCGGACATTATGAAAATGCCCTGGCACTTATTTTCCAGATGAATGGGAAATATTCTGAAGGAAAATCAACGCTGATTGATTTCGAGTCATCCCTTTCTTTAGGCCACATTTACCGTGGCTTAAAAAAAGATGATCAGGCATTAGCAGCAAGAGAAGCTGCCGTATTAAAAGCTCAGGCTTTAGGTTCACCTCAATTTCTCTGGATTTCCCATCATTCGCTGGGCAGATTATACCATCAGCAACAGCGCTTTGACGAAGCACGAGATCATTATCAGTCGGCACTTAAATGGATCGATAGAGCTGCTTCCAGCCTGAATCCTGAGGAGCGCCCTATATTTTTGCACAACAAAGAACGATTGCAGGTATATCAGGATTTCGTAATCCTGCAATTAACAACCGGACACAAGGAAATTGCAGCGAGAACATTGAAAAGACTGAACTCAGAAACACTTTATAGAAAAGTTCAACACTTCTTCAAGTAATACTTTAAAAAATTATTGGAGTTTAAACCTTATTTGTATGGTACCTTGATCTTTTTGAGCTCCGCTGACAATCTGAAATCGCCATTTCTTTAGATATTCTATGGCAACGTTTTCCAATTCAGGATCTGCGCGTTTGATCGGTACGATGTTCCCAACGGTGCCATCCGCATAAACAACAAAACTCAACTGAACCGTTCCGGACGTGTTAGCCACAGGCCTTGGCGCTGGCGGTCGATAGACCACCACTCGACGGGAAGCTGGACCTTCAATTTGAATATCGGTTTGTCCCTCCGGCGCAATGCCTGAGAAGTCACTCTGCTTCGGCTGCCAGGCTAAATCAGGTGGCGATTGTGAAATATGGAATCTCTGTTCACTATCCGAGTCACCTTCCGTCAAACCTTGCAAAGTCGTACCGTACCCGGCAATTTCTGGTAAAAGATCTGCTGGCAACGTAACTGTGGTCAAGGGTTCTTCAACTGTGAATTCATTTAATCTTTGGGGTAAATTTATTGGTGGTGCAGGAAACAGGGGAGAATCACCTCTCGGATTAGAATTTTCATCCTTACCACCTGAGTGTTGCGTACCATGTTCCGCCGTATCAATATTTGGTTTAAGCAGAGTGTCCGTGTCTTCAATAACAATATCCACCTCCAGCCATTTAGTTTTCTCCACAGATACTAATGACTGCATTTCAGGAAAAAACAACACTAAGAAAAAATGCAAGGCAATCGATACGATATATGAAAAAACTGTCAGTCGATCACCCAAAAATCTCATGAATCAGTTTCTCTCTCCAGGCTCTTCAATTAATGGAGATGTCGCTATCGTCAACCTTTCAAAGCCGGCTTTTTTAGCGCAATCCATTATGGTAACAACCAATCCATGCGCAACCGACCGGTCTGCTTTAATAATTAATAGCGATTTATCCTTATAATCGCTCATTTGTTGTTCCAGATTATCAATATCCACTCGCAGGCGATCAAAATAAACATCACCTTCCGAAGTTACAATTACCTGAGCCATCCGTGTTGATTGTATATCAGCGCTTATCGCGGAACTTGGCAGTTTGACCATAATACCTGGTTGAAAAACGAAGGAAGTTGAAATCATAAAAAAGATCAAGAGCATCAGAACGACATCGATCAGAGGTGTCATGTTTAATTCAGGTTTAAGAGAATTTGCCGAGTTGAATTTCATGCCGCAATTCCATCATCAAGTGGACCGTCTGTATCAAGTAAATCAAGTATTTCCGAAGAAGCTTTTTCTAATTCAAGTGTAATTTCTTCCGTCTTCTTGACCAAATAATTGTGAACAACCAGTGTCACAATAGCCACAGCCAATCCTGCAGCTGTTGTAATCAAAGCTTCCGAAATACCTTTTGACAATTGACTGGGATCGCCTAAAGCCGCCCGTTCCTCCGTAATCTTCTGAAACACATGAATCATTCCTGTTACGGTACCCATAAGACCAAGCAGAGGAGATATACTGGCCACAGTAGCTAAAACCCCTAACCCTTTCCTTAATTTGTGATTTGCTTCTCGACCAGCATTTTCAAAATGTTCCCTAATGACTTCCCTGCGCGATCCAGCTTGATTAAGTCCTTCTCGAATAACATTGATTCCGATTTCTTCACGAGTGCTGCACAATTCGATCGCTTTACTAAGATTCCTTTCACGGAGCAACCTAATAACTTCACGAACAAACCCCTCAGGTAAAATCCTGCCACCTTTCAGCCGAAGCCACCGTTCTATTCCAACGGCAATTGTTACAATTGAGCACAAACCAATAAATATCATCAATGGTCCGCCACTGATCAGGAAATTCATTCCCATCCTCCCATTTCTATAATTCCTTCATTGCCTTTAAAACATATTGCGTTTCTTCTTCAGTTGCCGCAAGTTGCAATGCCTTTTGTAATAATCGATGCGCATCGTCCGCATTGCCATTCTCTATCTGAATTTCACTGGCTTTTACAAGAGATTCGAATACAGAATCCTGCTGGTCTTTATAAAGATAGCTTATCTTCAAGTAGAGACTAAGCGCTTCCTGCTTTTGACCCACAGATGCCAGACAGTCTGCCAGACCCAATTGAGCTGAAACACTTACTTTCCGGTCAGACGCCGAACTGGAATACTTGTAGGCTTCTTGAGCCAATTCAAATTTCTTTTGCTGTTTATATATGTCACCCAACAAAAGGTGTGCTTTAAACGTAAATCCTGAATTTGACGATGATTCTATCAGTTGCTGTATTAATTTTTCTGCTGTTTCATAATGACCCTGAGAAAAATTGATGTTTGCTGCAAAATACATCGCTTCATCCAAGCGTGGATGCATCGGAAACCTCTCGATAACGCTGTTAAAATATTGCAAGGCGACATCTTCTTTGTCTTGGTCTAGTGCATGATAAGCAAGCGCAAGCGCTGCATCCGCTGCATAGAGCCCGGATGGATGATTTTGATAAAGTTTGGTGAATTCTGAAATAGCAACATCCGTGTTTCCACTTTCCATTAACGTTTGACCCAATCGGAACTGTGTCTGCTGCCTGTCAATTTTGTCTGAAAAGTCACTCAGCAATGTTTCGAAAATCCGTATCGCATTCTCGTAACGCTTCTGTTCAACAAGAATCTCAGCCGCTCCCGACAAACAAAGTGCTGCTTGGATACTTCCTGGATGCTGTGCGGCTGTTTCAAAGCATTCTCCCACATAGTCGTCAAAACGATTTCTTTGGAGAAAAGTTAATCCAATAGAATATTGCGCTGTGATGGCTTCCTCAGAATCAGGAAACAATTCAACTAATTGCCGATAAATTTCTTCTGCGGATTCATAATTTTTAAGACTGTATTGGCAATCCGCTTGTTTAAGAAGGCTTTGAGGTGCACCGATATCTTCGGGTGCATCATGGTATGCCATAGCATAAATCGATGATGCTCTTCGATAATCTCCTTTTTCTCTGATTAAATCACCCAGCAGGAGACGTGCTTTTTGTCGATATGTTCCATTATTTGCATACATTGTCGCATCTTGCAGAATGCTTTCTGCCTCATCATATTCTTCTTGAACCCACTGAATTCTCGCTTTCAGCAATCGTGCCTCAAAAGCTTCGGGATGCAGTGGATACTGTTTGATAACTTTGTCAAAAGTATTTATTGCAGAAGGGTAATCGTCCAAATTGAAGAATCCTTCAGCTTGCCTCAAAAGCGCTTCAGCATGGTACACCGATTCCGGATACTGCTCAGAGTATTCACCAAAAAGGTGTGTCGCTTCTTTCCACTGTTTTAATGCGTGGTAGTTCCAAGCTTTCCCTCTTACTATTTCAGAATTAAGTTCTTTAGATACTTCGGACGTATCAATCTCATTAAGCATTGCTAGAGATTCCTCATATCTTGCCAATCGATAAAGGATCTCACTGGCATATAATTTGAAAACACCTTTATTCTTCAAGGCGTTATCGGATATTCCCATCTGTATACATTCATAAGCTTTATTTAAATCACCCCATTTCATCCAGGCAATACCCGAATTTACCCATGCCACACTCGAAAAACTGGATCCAGATTCATTCGCAATCGTTTGGAATATCTTAGCACTTTCTTTGTAGGATTTGTTTTGCATGAGTGCTGATGCGGACATGAATAACATTTCATCATGATAATCTTGATTCACCGTTTCTTTTGCGGCTGCATTAAACAATTCTGAAGCTCTTTTATATTCTTTTGATTCAAATGCTATCCATCCGCGCGCTTCCATTTCCCGAGCGAAATCCAAACCTTTAGTCTGTAATACTGCATTAAAATATTGAATCGCTGATTGATTCTTGTTGTTTAGGACAAGCAACTTGCCAGCTTGAAATAAGGCATCATTGGTTAGTGGATGATCAGGAAATTTATTAATGAGAGTTTCAAAATCCTTGAGCGCTTTATCACTATTATGCAAATCCATATAGCAAAACGCTCTACCGTAAAGTGCATCTGGTATATGATAATCATCGTCAAAATTAGTGATATATTGAGTATAGTTCTGCATTGCCTGTTCAATCGAACCTATAAAATACATATTTTCAGCAATCCAGAATTGAACTCTGGACATATAGGGAAACAACGGATATCCATCTACGATCCCTTGTAATGACTGGAGTGCTTTTTGATGTTGATGATAACCATACTCGGTTGCCGCTTCGAGGTACCTTGCATAAGGTGTTAATGGACTATTGGGATACCGATCTCGAAATTGGGTTATCACCTCCAAAGCTCTATCCAAATTTTTTGATTCAAGATAGATCCACCCGAGCCAGTACGAAGCATATTCAGCCGTTGGATCACTCGGATGCTTTCTCCTTAACAGATCAAACGCATTTGCCGCGCCAGAAAGATCATTAAGGTTTTGTTTACAGATTCCGATAAAATATAATGCTTTCGGCGCATCTGTTGAATCCGGTGAATCCAGCGCAATCGGCATCAAATAATTGATTGCTTTTGCCCATTGCTGATTCTGATAGGCTACGGCTGCGCGTTGCAGCTTTCCTTTCGATTTTAAAAATGGTCCAAACAGACTAATTAGACAAGGAGATTTTACACTTCCCTCTATCTGTAATTCAGGTGCATTCAGGATTGTTAAAACTTCCGGAAAAGCATTTGGAGATCTTGTAACGGTACTTGAGACAAGATCTGTATTGCTTTCGATGGACCCATATGGCACAGGTTCTTTCTTCCCGCGGACAAGGTCCGGAGTCGTCGCTCTAATGATGATATCAGGTATCTGTAGATCAAATGTTTTTTCCTGAGCTTTGGAGCATTCCAGAAATAAATTGTAGATCAGACATATAAAAAAAATGAAAAAGTATCCCAAACTCTTAAGGTTTTTCATCATCAAATCCCATCAACTCAGGCAGAACAGATTCATGGGTGCTTTCATTTCCCAAATCGATTTGCTGTGCAGGATTGTCTTCTAAAGATGCAACTTCCATTCGGTTGCTTTCAATCCTACGAATCGTTCCTTTGATGACATCGAGAAATTCCGGATCAGAAACATTGTCCAAGGCTTTACCCGCCGCCACTAATGCTTCATCAAACATACCGAGATTTGCTAATGCCAAAGATTCAAAATAGTACACTTCACCTTTATACATAGAATCATTGTACTCAGCTATATATTTCTCAGACGCATCAATTACATTTTGCCACTGCATTACATTGAAATATCCTGAAATCAATCGTCTTGAAGAGAGTTCGTGCAATGGATCTGCTATCTTCAAACGATCTGTCGACGACTTAAAAGCACTCACTGCTAATTTCCAGTTATCCATCCTAAAATAACACTCACCAAGCCAAAATAACACCTTGCCATTTTCTGATGAATCGGTTTGATTAATCAGCCATTCCTGGTATTTGGCGGCAGCATTCTCATAATTTCCGGCTTTAAACGACAAATTCGCCTCCATTAAATCATAATCATTACGATTTTCATTTTGTAGTTTGACGAAGTTATGGAGTTCATTGATCGCAGAATTCGTTTCGCCCATTTCATCAAGAAGTTGAATCATAAATATTCGGTTTGTTTCTCCAATCGGCCCCTTATCAGCAGAAGATATTCCGAGTGTTAACCAGTAAAATGCTCGTTCAGAAAGTCTCGCTTTAAAGTAAATACGCGAAATCAACTCACCATGTTCCACTGGATTCCAGCTATAGCCTTCCGCAATATATTCAGCAATATCTTGAGGTAGAGGTGGGGATGTGGCGATTTCATTCAAAATATTGGTCATAACATGATCGATAGGATATTGTTCCAGTAAATCGATCAGCGGATCCCACCAAATCAAATTCTGTGATGACAGATATCTTGAAAGACTTTTCGCAGATAACAGTTTTATTCCCAGTGTTTTGGCTTCATTAATTGATCCCGATTGTTCTGCTTGATTTAGACAGGTATATGCAGACAGCCACCGGTTCTGCTGAAAGGCAACTTTCCCTCTTATTATCCAGGTTTCGGGATTTTCTTTAACATTTGCTGCTCTTGAAGCCCACAAATCAGCTTGCTCATTACTGCCATGTCTGAATGCAAATTGGGCTGCAGCCATGGCACTTTTATATTTCATATCATCTGATCCTCTAAGGAACACTCTACTGCAAGCCGCGAATCCTTTTTCCGATTCGCCTGATTCGAAATAACTTAAACCCAGATAATAATGAGCGAGATCGTCATCATCGTCTTGATCATATTCGTTGAATATTTCTAGATTTCTTATCGCTTCGGACCATTCTCCAGCCATAGCGTAGCTGATACCGGCCCATTTAATCGCAGTGATTTTTATTCCTGTGTTGTCTGCAGAAACAGTTGCATTGTTAAACCATTCTGCTGCTTTTAGAAACTCACCTCTTTCATAATGCAAACCCGCGATTTCATAAGCGGCTTGACCTTTAATGTGTGGATCTTGGGATGTATAAGCAGTCTGGAATCTTTGCAATGCCTTAGACTGGTGCTGCATCTTTTTTTCAATTATCCCCAAAATTAAAGAAACTTCGCTGGATTCTCGTGTATCTTGATATTTTCTCAGAAAATCCTCTGCCTCACCTCGAGCATAATCAAGAAGGCCATCTCTGAAACTCTCTCGTATTAAAACTAATTTTTCTGCTTTCTCAT
>JAFGJC010000317.1 GCA_016929305.1 candidate division CSSED10-310 bacterium
CCTGGAAACCAGATCACGCTGATGCACGGGGGTATTACCGGTGAGGATAAGTTTCTTGGCGATATGTGGATCTGGAATGGCGTGGACTGGACCCGGATGGATCCGGTAACGGAACCGGAAGCCCGTGCATATCATGCAATGACACTCGATGCTCACAGATCCAGAATAGTGATGTTCGGCGGGTTGAATCAGAACGATGAGCCATTGCCGGGAACATGGGAATATTTTGATGCCGACTGGCATCTGATATCATCATCCCCTGACAATCCATCTCCAAGATACGGACACTGCATGGCATACGATCCGGTTCATCAGGTGACTGTCTTATTTGGTGGATATACCGACGAAGGCATGTTGTCCGACGAAACATGGTTCTGGAACGGTTCGGTATGGACACGCCACTTGCCGGGATCAGCACCATCACCCCGGTTATACAGCGCCATGTGTTATTATCCGCCGCTATCCGGAATAGTGCTTTTTGGTGGCGTGGACGCGAACGGAATTCAATCCGACATGTGGCTATGGAACGGGACAACATGGGCGATTATGACAACTCCCGGTGTACAACCCGAATCACGCGGTCATACTCTTGTTTATGAGTCGTCCACGGAAAAACTTCTGCTGTACGGCAGCGGTAACGATGAATTCTGGAGTTATCTTAACGGTGTCTGGCAGCTTGAGCCTGTTGATATCGAACGCCCTGAACCCCGTTCAAACGCTCTTATGGTAACCTGTGATACCACCCCCTATGTTTACCTGTATGGTGGCAGCCGGTCAGGGGAAGAGGATCCGCTTTTTGACGATTTATGGTCTTTCAACGGATTGGCATGGCAGCCCGTCCAGATTTCCGGGAACGCGCCACCAGCAAGATTGCACGCCCAGGCAGCTTACAATCCGTTATCTGATGAACTGGTGTTATACGGCGGCGACAATGGCACGATGTCACTTGATGACACATGGATCTTTAAAGACGGCGACTGGACACTGATAACTCCTGATGTTTCTCCCCCTGCGATTGCCAAAGGTGCCATGGCTTATGACTATCTGAACGACGGGATTCTTTTATTTGGAGGTGAAACTCAGGATCAATACCTCGATACCACGTATTTTTTTAATGGAACAACCTGGTCGCCACTCTCAACCGGTCAGGCTCCGTCAGCACGTATTCTTCATCGAATGACGTCAGACCGCTCCCATAACAGAATATGGATGTTTGGTGGTGTGGATGCCGATGGATACAACGACGAGTTGTGGTATTGGGATGGTTCGAACTGGAATGAATCGATAATATCGGATCAATTTGCGCCGGTGGGACGCATCGGTCACGGGATATCATTTTTGGCAGATTTTAATCGGCTGGTGGTATTTGGTGGATTCATCGGCGAAGATCCCGGTTATTTTTTCAATGATACGTGGATTTTTGACGGAAACCAATGGCAACTGCTGACGCAAATGCACACGCTGCCGTCGCCAAGGGGATTTTTTGGATTTGGAGCTATTCAATCGCAACATTCATGCTATCTGTTTGGGGGCAAGACTACATTGTTTGCCGACAATGCAGAAACCTGGCGTTTGTCGCAGATCGTTCTTCCGACGCCCACGCCACAACCCTCGCCAACAGCAACACCATCCCCAATACCCACATCGACACCGGTTCCACCGACACCGACACCCACCTTCAACTCAGGCATTGACCTGCACCTCAATAAATCATTTTATCTTCCTTACGATCGATTTCTTTTTGAAGCTGACTTGACGAATGGAACTTCGATGGCGAAAGATGTCGATCTCTATATCATACTGGATGTCTATTCATACTATTACTTTTATCCAAACTGGACGGATGCCGTCAACTTCGAGCCGGTTCATCTTGAGCAGGGTTTGACGGAACGAACCATCTTTGATTTCGAATGGCCTTATGTGGAATCGACCGCTCAGGGAATCATCTTCTGGGGAGCCATGCTTGAACCTTCATCAGCGGTATTATTCGGCGATTATGATTATGAAGTATTTGGGTACGGATACCATGCAACGGCAACACCAACTCCGGGAGCAACCTCATCACCGACAGCCGGTCCGACCATCGAACCAACGGAAACTCCCGAACCTCAGCCGCCAACTCCGACACCAACATCACCACCCCCTGAAATGACCCTGTACAATGATGACTATCAGGGTTTCACTGGTTGCGAAGATCCTGATATTTTTTGTTTTGAAGCTCGGAGTTATATGGATGATTGCAGCAATTTTGAACACATTGCCGATATTTACAATCCGGCTGCTGTTCCGAAAACACTTTTCTGTACTATCGATGGCGCTCATAGCAGTACATTTGAGTTGGAGGGGTCCAGCCAGTTTACTCTTCAACCCAATCAAACGATAGCGCTGCAGGTACGATTTTGTCCGCATTCTCCGCCGGGTGACAGGGAAGCTTATCTATCGGTTTTCTCCTCCGAAAATGAAACGGTTGGGTCGTGTACTTTGAAAAGTGCGGTTCAAGGTAAATGACATATTATGCCTTTCCTTGCATATTGAGAAAATGCAGGTGTTTGCAGATGAATAGAAAATCAGATCAGAGAAGGAGGTAATCCGATGAAACGTGCGCCTGAAATCACCTGGCAAATATACAGCGATGCCGAATCATATCTGCGCAAATGGCTTCTGGACTCTCTGCGTTCAAACCGGCAGTTGGAAACGTTGGCTGAGTCGATCGAGATTCGAACGGCAGCGGCATTCTTTGACTGGATTGACCATTTTTCTGTCGGTCCCCATTCGCCGCGCATCCGCGATCTGGAAAATCTTGGTTTCTCTTCGGTTATGAATGACGATACCGCAACAACTTTGAGAAATACGGAATCCACTCTTCCTCCCGTCCTTATTTTGGACGGCAAACCGGATGAGTGGACAGGTTTAGCAATCCGAGTGGATGCTGTCAGTAATTTTTTAATGGCTAATTCGCTGTCTGTGCCCATCGAAGGCTCCATTGCACATTGTTACCGAAGAAGCTTTCTTCTGAATGAGTCGGATTTATCGGTATGGATCGTTGAGCGGCGCGGATACGGTGGTTTTGATGTAAATAGCAGCGCTGAAATTAACCCTAAAACACTCTGGGAAGCCATTGAAACTTGGAAAACCAGACCCAGACAGATAGCTGATTCCGATAGGGGAGTAAATGCCGCGTTGACGCTTGCTGATGAATTTTCGGAAGTGCTGGGAAAACATATGGCTGCTTGGGTAGTGATCACCTGTGAGGTGGAACGATGGATGACACGCAACCGTGCCGGATCCCGCCAGCATCACTTGAATCAAATGTTCGGACTCGGATTTGCCAATATTGATCACGTAACATTTCGGAGTTCACGAAAGTATTTCCCCTTTCTGATAAAATTATTTGAGAAATTGGGATTTGAATCCAGAGAGCGTTTTTATGCCGGCGATCAGGCGGGATGGGGTGCACAGGTCATGGAAGATCCTGTAATGGGAAAGGCATTGTTTTTGGATGTGGATCTGAACCCGGATGAAATTGACATGGATTTTCTTTCGGAAACATTTGACGAGCGGAACGTCTGTGGCACGGTTGGACTGTGGTGCGAACTTCACGGCGATTCCATTCTTGACGCCGGATTGCATCACGTCGCGCTACGCATGCGTTTTAATGATGCCATGGGACTTCTGGCAGCAGAAGGAATCCCAAGCATGGCTCCATTCAGCCTTTTTCCCTACCTCAAACAGGTGTTCACTTTTGGGGAAATGTGGTCCGTCCCGGAATCCCGTATCACAGCATTGACAACACAGGGTATCATCCATGCAGGACAGGAAAAACGATTTAAAGTATCAGGAGCTGTTGGAAGTCATTTGGAAATCATTCAACGCAGAGGTGGATTCAAGGGATTCAATCAGACTACGGTGTCGAATATCATCAGAGACACCGATCCCCGTGATATCGGGACCGGTATCGGCGCTTGATCGCTGAAAACCCCAGGTTGCTCCATCTAAAGGTTTGTGCTAAAAACTCCACGGAAATTGATGAATCTGGAAAGGTATAATTTCTCTAACGTTTGAATGGGAGTGAATGCGATGAATAATGCATATAAAATCCTGGTAGTTAATCCTGGATCAACAAGCGATGAAATATCGTATTTCGAGGGTGATACTGAAATTTTCCATAAAACAGTTCGATACTCGCCGAAAGATTTGGAACCTTATGAAACGCAGCAGGTAACATCACAGTTTTCGTTCCGAGCCTCACTGGTTCAAAAAACACTAGAGGAAGCACATGTAGATTTGAACACACTTGATGCCATCATTGGCCGGGGCGGGTTACTTCGACCTATTCCAAGCGGCACCTATGCGGTGGATGATCTTGTTCTGCAGGACTTGATTGACGGTGTGGGCGGAGATCATCCGTCCAATCTTGGAGGGATTATCGCGCATCACATGGCGAAAGATCTGGGAATACCAGCGTTCATTGCCGATCCCGTGGTTGTGGATGAGATGGAACCGGTAGCCCGGTTCTCAGGAATGCCTGAAAACCCTCGGATCTCCATCTTTCATGCCTTGAATCAAAAACGGGTTGCAAGACTGGCGGCAGCCGAATTGGGAAAACCTTATCAATCTTGCGATCTTATTGTTCTTCATGGCGGCGGCGGGATTACGGTCGGTGCACATCATCATGGGCGAGTCATTGATGTGAATAACGGATTGGATGGAGAGGGGCCGTTCACACCTCAGCGATCCGGTTCGGTCCCCGCCGGCGGGCTTGTCAAAATGTGTTTTTCAAAGAAGTATTCGCTGACAGATATGAAACTTAAAATAAAAGGTCATGGCGGTCTTGTTGCCTATCTGGGGACCTCCGATCTTCTCCTCATCGAAAACTATCTTGACGGAAAAACCTTGACAGATGAGGAGAAAAGCTCCTTGCTACCCCATGTCACACCAGAATTCGCTTCGCTTTGTATAGAAGCTATGGCATATCAGATTTCAAAAGAAATCTGCTCCCATCTTGCCACATTCAAAGGACACGTTGACGCCATTGTTCTCACGGGAGGAATCGTTCGCGATAAACGGCTGGTTGAATGGATTAAATCCAG
>JAFGJC010000318.1 GCA_016929305.1 candidate division CSSED10-310 bacterium
GAAGATAACCTGCCGTTTTTAATCGTTTTTGACGCATCTACACGGATCGGCTGAAGCGTTGGGCGATCGCCGGGAATCGTGATTTCGATGTCCCGGATCTCAAGGGTTTCCAGGTTCAGCAGCTTTATTCCGGCAGCATGCTGAAAAACAATTTCGCCCTCTCCAAAAGATCCGGGTCCGATGGACGGCCATTCCACATCGAAATCCGTGAAATGCGTTAGCTGTTCCCGCTTGCCGGTATCGATGTCATACACCCAGATATTAAAGAAATGGCTGGGTCCGCCGTCCGACAGATAATAGATTCGATGGCCATGCCACATGGGCATCGAATCCGTACCGCCCCATTCCGTTACCTGTTGAGATGAAAAATCTTTCAAATTCAGCAGCCAGATATCTGTAGCGCGACCGCCCATGTATCGTTTCCAGGCCCGGTGCTCCCTCGGAAACGGCGTGAACGCCAGCCATGTCCCATCCGAACTGATGGTGCCGTTACCGCCATACAGAACCGGCAACGGTTGAGGCTGCCCGCCGTTCGCAGGAACGATGTACAGGGACCGGTCCATCGGAAAAGATCCGGCGCCCCAGGCAGAGTAGATCAATCGACCATCATCAGTCCATGAATTAAGCTGTTCCCAGGCCGGATGATGCGTCACTCGAAAGGGAACACCTCCGGTTACCGGCAGCGTATACAGATCGGAGGTGCCGTCATAATCACCCGAAAAGGCTATATTTTCGCCATCCGGGCTGAATTTCGGTGTCATTTCCCCGCCGTTCGGACTTGCAAGCGGCACGGCCATGCCGCCTTCCCGCGGCACCAGCCAAATATCGTCGGCATAACAGAACACGATGTGCCTGGCACTGACATCTGGATATCGAACCATAACCTTATGGGGAGTAATCGTTCCATAACCAACGGAAATCATACCCCGGCTCAAAACAACCCACATCAATAACAATGGAAACAACCGCTTCATTTCAAGTCTCCTCGATTCACCATACGTCTCTCGCAGCGCCATACTGCAGGAAATTGATATATCCCGACTTTCTATACGGGTCAATGATGAAAATTGTTTTTAATTTTCTGTTTCGGTACCAATCAATAAACCTGATGTGACGAAAATCTCAGCCTTCTCTGTCAATGCCAGATCACAAGTATTTCAGCGCCGTTGTCGGAGGAGAACGGGCCATGTGTTCTTTTGGCATGAATGAGTTGATATGTGCCCTGCGTGTAGACATCTTCACCTATTTTGTATTGGCCCTTCAAAACAAAATGCTGTTCATTCTTCAAATGGAAGTGCTCCCCCATGACGAATCCTTTGGGAATTTTGAGAATGATGGTTTTACCATCCTTGTCATCGCGTAAAACTTTGACTTTCGTGCCGGTATGATACGAATCCCCGGCATCCTTCCATTCCATTGTATTGCTGTTAATGATTTTGACTGACATGATGCTCTCCAAACATTAAAGGTTCTTCAATTTTTCTTTTTTCATTTTAATCAGTTTATGGTGATAGGAGCCTTCACGTACCAATTTGGCATTGCACTCCGGACAACGCATTTTCTGACACGGATTTCCCTGTTGATGCGGAATTCTGTAATCGCATTTGGGACAAAGACAGTATCCGCCGATTCCCATCTTATGTTTTATCGGTGCAGTCAAAACATCATCTCCCAATATCGCCATAAACGCATATGTTCTTACAATAATTAGTATATCGAACGGTCGGAATTGTGTCAAAATCGCATTCCCGAAAATCCATATCATCATTGTATGGAGAAAAAATTACGCATGATTTTCCCGGATGTGAACAGATGCCTTAATGCTTGCCGTTGACACACATCATTACAGCCCGGCGGCCGGTCAGAACGTTCAAATCTGACGCGCCGGAACGGGAGGTCGGAAATGCTTAAAAGAAAAATGGCGCAAATGGCAGACGATCCGGAGTTCGAAAGATCCGTAACCTGGTTGTAAACGGTGAATTCATTCTGATAGCTCTGAAAACTGGATATTTTACTTAGATCTGAACGTGCATTTTGTCCTGCCCTACAGTGTTCCCTTAAATAGAATAATCAACTTTTCCCAGTTGTCGTTGATCACCATCTCAACTCTGCTCGCCAGATTCATCGCAATATATATATCGTTGTTTCGTATCGCTTTTCTCTGCTCGATGAGTATTGAATTGAGTTCTCTTTTCATATCTTCGGTTGCGGATAGATACTGGTAAATGGTTTCAATGTCGCTGTTTTTAATTTTAGTTGCCAAATCCACCCATCTTTTGTTCGTGAGACCCGATGTGTTATGCGGATTATTTGTCATCGTTTCATCCCCCCAACTTGCTCCCGCTGACAATTCCATTATAAGTTATTCTATCAAATTTTTGACTTACTGTAATGCATATGCGGCGGTAAATCGACAGCATAGATAAATTCTATTCTTTTCTTATCTTAGCTTCTTGAAATAGGAATGATTTGACTTTGATATTTCCTGCTATTCCAGGCATGTAGTTTTCGTCAAAACAGGAATGTTCAGTATGACGAACCTTTAGGACAAGGTGAAGAGTTCCCATTTTCAAATGGCACTTGCTGCCGGCATTAGCATTCTTGCGTTTGCCAGTTTTTCGAAACAGCTTTTATTTGAACCCTCTGGATCCGCTGCTGCCAACGATCCCCCCACTGATTGAAGTCGTTCATCAAAGCCTGTTGAAAAAATACAAAACCGCCAAACTTCTTAAAACCTGGTAATGGATGTGTGCCATTCTGTTGCCGGTTGCTTTTATAATTGTCCTGTGCATCTTTGATTATCGTAAGACACGCAAAACAACCTCACCGTCCACATCTTGTGAAATGACATAGCCCTATGTTAAATAACCATAAGACTAAAATGGGGGGAATCACTCATGAAAGAAAAAACATGTGCGATATGGATACTGATGACCGTCCTCCCGGTTTCCTGTTTTTCAGCGGTGCTGGAAGTGCCGGGCACGTATGCAACTATCCAGAGCGGCATC
>JAFGJC010000028.1 GCA_016929305.1 candidate division CSSED10-310 bacterium
GCAAAATGATACCTTTCTGTTCGGTCATCCTAAAAAAATCCATTCTCCACACCATACGAAGGAAACAAAAAAATATTCACTCCGTGACTTGGTCACCCGGTATCATAGTGTTAACGGTTATATAGATAGTTGTGTTTGAAAAAATTAGGGGCCGTAATCAAAAGAGATTGTATCGTAATCTCCCCAAAACGCCGTCATTTCCGGATTGAGTAATGCAGCGAAAAAGTACAGATCTCTGCCAATTTGATCACCCGTATCCGGCCATGTAATCGGGTTGATAACATCAATCGAAGAGACACCTGGCGGAATGTCAACATTGACATAGTCAATAGTGTAATGTTCCGGTGGATTGTACGGCGTCCATCCCGGCCAGAAATAATAACATCCATATACATACAGACAGACAAATAACGGCCGGATTACGGCATCCTGTTCCGGATTGGTCAGGTACACTTTCACCCAGAACGTATCCCCCGGATGGATCGATTGTGTGGCACATGTGATTGTCACGCCTTTTTCCAGTGACTGTTCGATGATTACGGGATCTTCAGACAATGTCATTGAAACGCATCCATTCGATACCGGATATGAGTCCGAATGAAATGCCGTTGCATAGTCGCCTACCCAAAAACCGATATTCGCCTCAGGAACAACGGATGTTACCTGGATTTCATCGCTATAAAGCCCGCATAATTCCATCGTTTTCCGATCCCCAGGCAGGTAGTCGGACTCATCGTAATAGTCCCACCAGGCGATATAGATGTCTTGGTTGTCTTTTTTTACAGAAAACAGATACATATGATCTGAATCAGTGCCGTCATGTAACATGCGAAGTGTTGACCAGTCAGAACCTTCAAGTTTTTCTGTCATTTTCCAATACGTGAAATAACTTAATTTTCGAATGCCAAGCCCGAGATCATTGCTGCCCAGACCATCATAAATCAACCCGGTATGATCAAAATATCCGTCAGCTCCTCCAAAACCCTCAATCAATCCAAATGCACAAAAAATTCTGCCGATCTTCTGAGACAGCGGATAGATAAACCGTTTAAATATATCCTGTGCCTGTTCCCTCTCGGATTGAAAACGATAGGGATCGGGTAAATTTGTGGGATCTCCGGAATACGTTCCCATCTCGGTAATCCATATCGGAATATCTTCGGGAAAATCAGCTTCGGTAAGACGTGCCCGAATATGCTCCAAAACACTCTCATCTGCCGCGGGATCCATGAGCCGGTAATCCCCAGATGCCGATCCGTACCAGTGAAAATCGAACACATCAATATACCGGCCGTCGAGATCATCCAGAATGGGTGCAAACCAGGTTTCAAAATGATCTATGTAATTGCTTGGAAATCCGCCCGTCGCTCCGCCACAGAGAACTGTGCAATCCGGACAGACCTGTTTGATGGCCAGATAGGTGATGCGCTGAAGCTGAGCGAAATCCGTCTTGATGGTGTTGTCCGGTTCGTTGCCAACCTGCCAGTATTTTATCGGCACAGGCAGTCCCGGCATGTCATCGATACCGTCACCGTCATATCTTTCTACTGTCGTATGCACAAATCGAATATATTCATCAATATCGATGGGGATCCATGTTCCCGGTACGCATCGGTCGCCAATACCGCTGCTTTCCGGACCAATATTTGCCAAGATGGTCAGGCTGGGCGGAACATCAATCATTTGATTGTCAAAAAACGTATAAAAATATTCAGGATCATCAAGATCAGGCTGTATCAGAAACCAGAAAAAATAAATCGACCGCCGGTGCCATTTGACGCCAATCGTTTCCGCATCATGAAATCCGTTATGAGCATACCCATCTACAAGAATGCGTGCCGGATGAAATCCAAAAGGTGATTCGACTTCCGGATCCGCAGCCGGACAAGATGAACACAGAAAAACCGTTACTGTAATTACCATCAGGCAACTTAGAATGAACTCTGTGAATAAAAACTTTCGATTCTTCATAAAACAGGTTTCACGGCGGCAGGTTTGCACACCTCCTGTTAATAATCTTATGCGAATATCCTTTTTTGAACAAGCTCCGTAATACATCTCTTGCGCCTCCTGAGACTGATTTACCGGTTGATCTTTGACAGATTCCCATAAAAAACGCGATAATCAGCTCACACATGTAAGGAGTGTTCAGAAATGAATTTTCATCCTTCCAAGCATAGAATTACGTGCGTTCTCCTTGTCAATATCCTTCAAATCGCAATAATCGTTGTCGTCAGTCTGGGACTCATTACCTTTGGACTCATCGGACCGCGGGAAGCAGGTGGAATAGCCGGGGGAATTGGGTATTATTTTCTGATGAGTTATTCCGGTCTGTTGATCTATCTGACAGTTGCTTCCATCGGACTATGGAAATACAAACCATTTGCTGTTTATATGAATCTTTATGTGTACAGCCTTATTTTCTTCATGAAACTGGGTGATCTGATCCAGTATGCTTTCCACTTCGGCTACAGCACTCCAGCCGGGATCGACCACATCTTGGTTGTCGATAGCGTAATAGCGATATTTACTCTCAGAAATTCATCCATGGCGATCGATGTGATTATTCTATTGATAAGTGCTTTTGTTATCACTCTGCTGTTCAAAATGAACATCGTACGTAAATGGTCAAATCATCCTGCCGCCATACTGTGTATCGGGTTACTGGTATTTTTACCGGGAGTGCAATCTGTTGATAACGATCCTTGCTCTGATATCGATATTGATCGATGGATTCGCGAACTGGATAATCCCTCCGATACTGTGCAGTTGGATGCGGTAATGAATCTGGGAAAATGCCGGTCAGAGAACGTAAAAAATGCGCTTCTGGCCAAACTGCCGCAACCGGCGGCTTCCCAGGATGAAATCAACGAAGATGTTCTAATCGCATTGCTCGGAACTCTGGGTAATTATCATTATCCTGATGTGATTTATCGTTTGAGTTTGTTCACGGGCCGCGGCGATATGAATATCAGAAAAGCTGCAATTGCTGCACTTGCTGATATTGGTGACCAACACGCATTGATAGCGATAAAACATCAGTTAAACGATCCGGATCCGGAAATAAAACACTTTACCGAAGAAGCTGTTGCAACGGTCGAGATGAATATCACCGTGAATCGATACAGAGAACTCTTGCAGAGTCCTGACCGGCAAAAACGCGAAAATGCCGCATGGGATCTTTATAAACTGCCGGTGGAGCAATGCATCGATCTGGCAATTCTTGCGCTCCGGGATACGGAGAGCAGTGTCCGGCGAAACGCTATCGTAAATCTTGGAAAGAGCAAAAGTATGCGAGCTGTTGAACCGCTGCTGGAAATCATCAAGACAGACAATTCCGTCAACAGGATCGCGGCAGGCAAAGCACTTGTAGCCATCGGTGGTGAGGAAGCTATATCCGGATTTATTGCGTTACTTGAGCATGAAGATGCCGAGGTAAGACGCATCGCAGCGGAACATCTCAGAAACTATACCGTGGATAGGGCTTTGGATCCCCTGATCGACCGTCTTGATGATCCCAGTGACGATGTCAGGCGTTTTGTCATAGAAGCTCTTGGTAATTATCGATCACCCCGGGTGGTTGAACCCATATCATCACAACTCCATGATCCCGCGGTTAAAGCAACTGCGTTCCAAGCTCTTGAAAAATGCATCGGAAAAGAAAACACCCTGCCGCTTATTCACAAGGATGCTTCGTATCCCAATCCAGAAATCAGACGGCTGGCACTTCAGTTGCTGGCAAATTATCAGGATCCGGAATCCTTCCGTATCGCCACAAATGCATTGAAAGACGAAAATCCCGGTGTTCGTCTGGCAGCAGCAACGGTATTGCAATACTTTGGGGAAAAAGCGATACCCTACCTTGAAGAAGCATTGAATGATTCCAGTCCAACGGTAAAATCCTATGCGCAATTAAGTCTGAAACAGATAGGCACCCCAAAAGCAACAGACATCCTAACGGATATCGCTGATAAAAACCGTACCAAAGGGATCTGGGGAACTTTCATCCAGTATTTTTATCTTTCCCTTCTGGCAGCCATTATCATGTTGGTTTTTCATGACACAAAACCCTTATCGGGAGCGATAACACTTACAATCCTGTGGATCATCTCAACCGTCGGATTCATGTATGCGTTTATCAGCCCTTATTCGGGCAGTTTTGGCTCTATTTTTATTAGAACTTATGTCTTATGCATCTCAGGCGGAATCCTGATGATATGGATACCGGCGTGTATCAAGTGGCGATATCTGCCTAGAAAACCATGAAATCCGCTGTATTCATTCTGATGTTTATAGTTTCAGCAATACCCGCTACGGTATCGTCGAACGGTATTTGTCTCGCTCCATTTGATAAACAGGAAATCACTGAAGTGGAAAATACGGAGCCGGTCATGGATCCGCGATGTGATCCACCCTGCCAGTTTCCACCCTGTGACGGATATGAGAACACCGTACGGCCTGCTGTTCATTTTAAATGGAAATCAGTGCCGGGAGCATCTGTTTATCGAATCGATATTCGGCATCTGATTACCGGTGATGTTCGACATTATTTGCTTGGACCCGAAAGCTACCGTTTGGAGAATGGCGAATGTACGAGTCATCAGATCACCGCCAATTTCCTTCCGCCACTATACACTCCCGAGCAGTTCACCATTCCCATGATCGGGCCGTATCAATGGGATCTGATTGCCTGGCGGAATGAAATGTGGCAGAGGATGGATTCATCAACGTTTATTTATCTGCACAACTCAAATCCGTTCGGGACAGCCGTAATAGCTTTTCATTGGAAAACAAAGCCTGAAGCATCTTTTTGTAATAGGAATGCGCCCGTCGATTACTGGATACACTTACCCATGGAATACCCGTTCAATCATCCCGGAAGATCCGGTTACGAGTGGGGATATGTATTCATACAGACAACCAGCGATCTTTTACCGGAAACACCGGTCTTTCAGGACGATTATGCCGTTGAATTTTTACCCTTGCCGGACGATTCCGGATCCGAAAACATTAAGTTATGGATACGAAACCGATACCCTGACGAAACATCTGAGCTGGCATACCACCTGGCATTTACGCTTGAGGAGCCCTGGACGGATCTGTCATGGGATGTGGATGCCTCGTTTGATCTTGCAAGCATACCCATGCCGGTGTCACATGACATCTGGCCGGAAGAAATTGTTGCAGGCGGTTACCTGGACCCGGGGCTGCACACGGCACCGTTTGAGGGTATTGTCGACCGGTTTGTCTGGTGCGATCCCTATGCTGCCTGCGTGTTGTGCCCATGGACGGAACGTCAGCCATGGACATCAGGCGAACAGTGGTGTTGTGCCTGCTGGGAAGGGATGAGTGATTCGTTCTGCAAACCTCCGGATACAGCACCGCCTTTGGATCCTGCCGACCGATCCACATGGAAGGGTAAAAATGTGTTGCAGTGGATCAGAAAAAACCGGATCGACGGTTCTCACCCGGATTGGAGTATCGACGATAATTTAAGAGCTCTGGACAGATTGATGTGCCGGTGGCCGAATGAATATCAGGGCACATTCTATCCCTGGGTGTCTCAGACCGCCATGTACATGATGAATGACCTGCTGCGTCTCTGCGATCCTCTGTCCGGACTGGATGTCGAAGATCACTGGCGGTTCACTGACACACCACCCGAGAACTTCTTTCAAAGCGGAATCGGTTGCAGTTTTGCCTCCACACACTTCGGGTTATCCATGGCAAGACTGATGAATTTTCCGGCGAGAGCGACATGCATGGCGCACTATCATAACGACCTGGAAATATGGCTTCCCTACCGAGCGCCAAAAGGGCCGCGCTATACACTCGAAGAAGGCGAATGGGTCAGGTTTGTCGGCGAATGGATCGCGGAAACGGACTGGTCTGAGCAACCTCCTGACCCCGGAGGCGGACCGATCAGGACTCGATTGCGGGGTATTTTGAAAACCACTGATTACATCACATGGGATCCGGAGGATTCCATTCCATTCAACTGGTATCTCAGCGGTTCCGAACCGGAATATACCACCTGCCGGGCAACGCTGATTGACCGGCAGTGGCCCTATAAACTCAACAGTCTGGCGCTTCCCGATGCAACCCTGCGAATCATCGCCGTCTGGCCAACTCAAAAGGATTTCTGCAACGGAGAAGGATTATCAGATCTGCGAAACATCGGTAACAACATCGCACTCGGTCAATGGCTGGCAACACAACATCTGATACCTCTGGGAGCCAACCGGTTCGGTTATGTGTTCCGGGAAGGCAGCCGTCTTGATTTTGTCGCGGTCGACGAACATCTGAAATCCGTATACCGAAAACCAATCCAGATGAATAACCTCAACACCTTCGAAGAACCGGGACGCTTTCGTCTTGTCGCTGTTGTCATTGATCTTCCGCCATATATCTTTATGAACGTCAATCAATATGAAGTGTCATGGGACGCACCGACACCAACTCCCATACCCTCCCAAACACCTGTGCCAACATGCATTCCGACAGTAACACCATCCATACCACCCCTGGGCATAACACTGAATATGCCTCAATGCATGTTTCGCCCAGGCGATATATTCTATCTGTATGCCGATGTGAATAACCCCGAGGAACCTTTGGATCAGGTTGCGGTATTTATCATTTTGGATGTTTATGGCTATCTCTTTTTTGGACCTTCATGGACCCTCTTTGATCCCAGCAGTGGAAATGGTATGGATGCATGGGTATCTGATTTGCCGACAGGAAGCCGCCGGATCGACGCCATCCCGCCATTCGTCTGTCCCGAAGCACCCCGCAACCTTTATCATCTTTACTTTATCGGCGCCATCACCGATATTTATGTGACACGAATTATCGGAGCCATGGACACCGTCGAGTGGGGCTTTGATTAAAAAATGAACATCTTGCCGCCGGTCGCGTAATTTACAGAATGCAAGCTGTAACCAAGGAAAACTGTTCGTGAGCATTTATCTGAAACTCTTTATCATTGTAATGCCTTTGACAATGTTAACAGGCATTTATGCCGGGGAATTGAAGGAGGAAGCTCGGGAGGAATCAATGATGACTCATCATGAAAACATATCAACTCAGCAAAAAGACACACCGATCGTGTTCGCCTGTTACGGTGAATCAAACCCGGAAATCACTCAGATCACCAACATGATCAGAAGCCTGCGAACCTTTGGCGGCAGTTTCAAAGAAGCGCCTGTATGGGTTTACTTTCCGGAGGATTTTACAGACCGGGATACATCGCTTCTGAAAAAACTAAACGCTCTTGACGTCACATTAAAAACCAGCGTAACACCGGAAGACTCGCAATATTTCTACTTCTCAGGAAAAGTGTTCGCCGCATCAAAAGCCGAAGAGGATGCCTGCTCAACAGCCGATGTTCTTGTCTGGATGGACAGCGATACGCTGATCTTGAAAGAACCGCTTCTATTCAACCTTCCGAAAGGAATTGCGTTCGGTTACCGCCCGGTGATGCATAAATTGATCGGATCAGCATATGGCGATCCACCGGATGAATTCTGGCAGACCATATATCAGGAGTTTTCGCTGCCGGACAGCGCGTTTTATCCAATGACAACACCTGGAGATCAGCAGACCATACGCCCTTATTTCAATGCCGGGCTTCTGGTCGTCCGCCCGGAAAAAGGCATCCTTCGGCAATGGACAAGAAACTTCCAGAAACTTTACAAAAATTCATTCTTTGTCAACCAGTGCCGGCAAGATAAATATAAACGGATATTCCTGCATCAAACAGCCCTGGTCCCTGCCGTACTGAAACTGACGAAGAAAACCGAATGCATTGAATTCCCTGAAACTGTGAATTACCCGCTCTTTTTTAAAAAAATGTTCGGTGCGACACGTCCTTTTGACGATATCAATGACGCCGTCACCATCCGGTATGAGCATTATTTCCAAAATCCCGAGCCCCAATGGGAAAATGAGTTAAAGGCACCGCCGGAAATCATTCACTGGTTGAAAACGTACCTGGCGCCTCCTGCAAGCAATTAGCATATTACAAACGATTTCTCCGGTAATCGAAAAGCTCCGCCTTGAATGAACCGTCCGCTTGTTTTATCGATAAAACAAGCTGAAGTGTGTCGTCACCAGTTCTGCGAATGGTCAGCCCTTCAAAATGCCAGGTGTCGCCGTCATGACGCAGAAGTTTGAATGCCAGTGCCTGGTCCGGTGTTTCCCATCCTTTCATTGACTGATCAAAGTGCTTCACCTTCAGCACAAGGTCGTCACTCACCACACTCAACGTCATAAACTCGTAAAAGACGATACATCCGCACTGTATCAATCTGAACATGCCCATCATTGCGCCGCCCTCCGGCTGCGCCCAGATCTCTTCCACTGTTCCACCCAGACCGGTTCCCTTCCATGCACCCGCCATCCATTGCAATGTATCGAGTAACTCTGAAGCAGAACCGCCGGTATCGTTCATTTTCAAGGGACTTTTTTCAGCCATCGTTCTCCCCCCTTCCCGTCAACTCATGAGCAATAGATGCCATGATTACCATTTCATTATGGCAGATGTTTTTTTGAAATAAAATCATCACTGACACAAATGATCATAACTTAGTTTGTATTGTTCTAAAAGTTTACTATTTGTTAACCAAACATATCTTCGTTGATATCGCACGGTAATTATATATTCCGTGTTTATGCTGGGTCTCTCTAACCAAAGGACTTCATAAATCCAAATCTCTTCGGTAACTCAATGATTAGCTTGACAAAAATAGAACATAAAATTACGATATCGATCAGTGCTGAAACGAAATATCTTTGCGAAAAAGGAGGAGATCTTTGTTATGAAACGATCAATGGTATTGGTAATGGCAATGGTGATGTTATGTGTAGTTGTTGCGCAGGCACAACCGGCACGCTATACGAACATTCGGTCAGCCGGCTTCAACGGTGCCGGTGTGGCGGTCGCACCCGATGATGAAACCACTCCACTTCAGATCAACCCGGCGCAACCGGCGTTGATTACGGACAGTTCGATGTATGGAGTTGCTGCGGCATTGGGCGTTAACAAACCGGATGAAGGCGATGACACCACGATATTTGGATTGATGGGTGAATTGTATTTTCCAA
>JAFGJC010000319.1 GCA_016929305.1 candidate division CSSED10-310 bacterium
AAAATTTTCTGTTGAAGCTGGCGCTTAAGATTCATTAAGGTACGATCATTTTTAAGGGTAGTCCGCATTTTAGAATCGATAAGACTCATGGTATTATTGAATTGATCAACAAACCCTTTAACAGCAGTAATAGCGCTCTGATTATCCTGTATCACCGATACATTAGCTGTACCAGTAGATCTTAAAGTGAATGTTGTACCTCCTATTGAAAACGAATTGCCGTCACGGGTAAGGGTTTCGCCATTAATGATAACCTGTGCCGAAGTACCTTGATAATGCGATTCTCCGGTTGTCCCGTCAAGATCAGTTCCGGAATCAAGAACATTAAGCGTTTTAAGAAAATTACTGGTATCGTTTTGAAAATAAATATCCTCGCCGGTCGTTTTTGAAGAAAATGTGATTTTATCGGTTATTTCATCATAGTAAACACTTACATCGGCTTTTGAGTTATTAATGCGGTTGATCACCGAGTAAAGCGAATCGCTTGAAGTATCTATAGAGAAAGTAATGTTATTGATGGTAAAATACCCGTCGACCATTTTAGCCGACCCACTGACCAGAGCGGTATCGTCCAGCGTCGTATACATACCGGCATTGGTACCATCGGTAAAAACCGGCGCCGGATTCCCATTGGTTTCAGTTAATTTTACCGCATCAAAAAATCCGGCATTGTCTTCGGTCAACTCTATGGTCTGATCCGGCCCTGTACTGGAAGTAGTCAGAACTATTTTATCGTTTTCATCATCGAATGTAGCAGTTACACCAGCGCTTGCCGAATTGATTTTCGATAAAACGGTAAATATTGTGTCGCTTCCGGTAACTGATATAAGTTGACCATTGACTTTAAATGTACCTGAAACCACTGTTTTATCCATGTCAAAACCAACCGCCGCTGTGCCGCTTGCAAAAGTAACATTCGGATTAGCGGTTACGCTCGATCCACCGCTGGCATTAATTTCTTCACCGCTTTGTAATACCGCATACGTACCTTCCGCTAATCCCAGTGTCTGTGAGGAAGTAATTTTAGCAACCTGTGCTAATTGCACTACCTGAACCTGATACGTTGTCTGCACAGCATTAGTTCCTGCCGAAGCGGTAGCCACGTTTGAATCAGTCGTTGAAGCGGATTTACTTAGAAACACATTTTTATTCGTGAGAGCGTTAAGTTTACTTTGCAATGTTTCAAGACTCGTATCAATTTCCTGCAACGCAGAATTTTGCCGGGAAAGAGTGGCCTTATCCGTTTCAAGTTCGTCAATCGGTTCACGTTCCAGTGCAATTACTTGTGATATATACTCATTTATTTCACTTGCTGAAGAGACAGCCATCCGGTACCTCCTGAGTAAAATTTCTTTGGGTATCTATAAAATATATCGAACCATTTCATTATTAACTTGATAAATATCAATGGGCGGAAGCAGAAACTTCTGTTCCCGCCCATTGTCCCCTTCATATATGTGCTACTCAAACAAAGAGAGCACCGCCAGGGGTGCATTGTTTGCTTGAGCTAACATAGCGATTGCAGCCTGCTGGAGTATCTTCATATTGGTCAATACAAGCTGTTCTTCAGCAAGATCGGCATCCATCACGGAACTCCGGGATGCGGTTAGGTTTGATTCCTCAACTTCCGCAACATCAAATTCCACTTCCAGACGACGGATAAACGATCCTAACCGTTCCTCGTCTTCCAGAACCCTTACCAACGCCCGGTCAATATTGCTGATGGTCTGTTCAAGTTGTGCATCAGTACCGGTAACAGAAATATTGGCGCCGTCAATGGTAAGTGTTGCCAGCGGATTAAGCACCAGATTACCTGTTAAACTAACCTGCTGGAGTCCCCCCAGACTGAACCCTGTATACAGTTTTACGGATACACCGCTCTGGAAAATACTTTGAACTTCTTCCATTAACTGCACAAGATCATTCTGGATTGCCTGTTTTTCTGCCGAGGAAACGGCAATGCTGTTGGCCTGATTGGCAAGATCACTCGCCTCGATCAATATGTTCGATATTTGAGCGAGTCGACTGTTGTTGGTTTGTAAAAAGTTGATACCGCGTTCAATGTTTTTTCTCTCACGAGCGACGGAATTAATATCTCTGGTTAAAGTTCGAGAGATATAATAATCCGACGGGCTGTCTGATGCGCGGTTAACAACTTTACCTGTTGAGATTCGTTCTTGTGTTTTGACTAGTTTGGTATTTATGTTAGTTAACGTATGAAACGCCCGAATTGCGGCGATATTCGTGTTTATTCTCGCAAGATCACCCATTTCAAAATCCTCCTTGATTGCTGGTTGCTTCCATGCACTACATGGGATCAACATCGCCCACACCAGCACGTGCCGTTATCCGGCACCGACCGAACACAGGTCAACGCATCGGTACGCATCCGGTACCGTGCAGACCCGGAAGCGCCCAAGCAATCAATATATTTCCACTAACCGCCACCGCCTTTCAAAGAACATGAAATGGTTTGTATATCAATTATTCAGATGCTTTTTCTTTCGGCGTAAAAAGACTGGAAAGATCTGAAATATCCGATAATGCTGTTTGTGCCGCTTCTCTATTTTCTTTCTGTATTAAATCATAGATTTCTTTACGGTGTATGGGAACTTCGCGGGGAGCTTTGATGCCTAACTTGACATAATCGCCTTTCAAGCTGGTCACCTTGACTTCAACATCGCCTATCATGATGCTTTCGTTTAACTTCCGTGTTAATACCAGCATATATATTAATCTCCTTTATATCTTAAAATCAGAATCATATTAACATGATACTGTTTGTTCCGCCTCGGGATTTTTATCATAACTGTCAAGAATCCTGTACCGGGTCGGATAAGAACCGTCTTTAATGATCGCCTGTTTACCAACGCGTAATTTTGGATTAACGAGAATCGGCGCCATAAGGTTTGCTACCATATCGCGGGGATTTTTCGGCACCACGACAATAGATAAAACTTCCGTTTCATCCAGACTCTTAACTTTTAAAAACTGCAAATCCTGTTTTTCTACCGGCGGTTCATAATCGGAAATAAAAATATGCGGATTAATAATGATGAACGCCAGGCTCGGTTCATCAAGCGATTGGAGCCATCGCAACGGAGCATTTTCCTTTTTGCTCAAAATCACATACTGTTTAAATTTCTCGAAACCGATGATTCCTTCAGGAAAACAAAGAATAGTTTCCTCAGGAACCGTCAATTCCCCAAATCGAGTGGTTTTAACTTTCATACATTATACCTCCCCTTTATATTCACTATACACCGTTAAATATAATCTAACAACGATTGATTGAGAATTCTTGAACTCACCTGCAACGCCGCCTGAAACGTAACCTCCTGTGTCTGCATACGTAAAATCGCTTCCGCGACATCGGTATCTTCAACTTCCGATAAATGTTCTTTTTGAACGACTTTTAGATCATCAAGCTGGTCGGAAACGAGCGTCATCCGATTAAGTTTCGCTCCCGCCAATGTATTCTGGCTGACTACCTGATCAAATTCCCGGTCCAATTCGTTAATCCGGGTGCGTATTGAATCGCCGTCATTTGCCAGCAAATTTTCTCGTAACTGTATGATGGTATCGAAAATGTCATTTGTGCCTCCAACTCCATCGGGCTGGAACACATCATTGCCGGATATGTTAATGATAATACTTTTCCCATCGCCTGCTAATCTTTTTATTTCTCCATCAATTCCACGGGGATTAGGAATAACACCGGCAATGGCGCTACCGCTCAATTGAATATTAAACACTTGTGAATTAGCATGAGTTCCGCTCAGTGTTTCGGCTCCACCGAAAATGAATTTACCTTGAAACTTAGAATTCGATACCTGGACAATTTCTTCCAGCAACTGATTAACCTGAAACGCAAACGCCGTACGTTCAGCGCTTGAGGTAACTTCCGACGACGCATTTTCGGCAATTGTTTTTATTTCAAGTAACAATTCTTCTACCTGAGTAATAACCGAAGACGTATTTTCAAGAATACTGACACCGTTGGTAAGATTGCGTTTATACTGATCCGTTTTCTTTATATCATTAGTTAGCGACATTGACCGGGTTGAACCAATCGGATCATCGGATGCGACCCTGATCATTTTGCCGGACGATATTTGTTCCTGAATTTTTTGCATTTTGTTCAGATTTTCGTTAATATAGCGCAAGTTGCGTGATATTAAAGTTTGGTTTGATATACGTTCAACCATATGTTACCTCATAATATTATACCAT
>JAFGJC010000320.1 GCA_016929305.1 candidate division CSSED10-310 bacterium
CATAAAAATCATATCAAGATTTTTAGAAAAAAGTTTTTTACTTGCGTTAACGATCAGATCATCCGTTTCAGCAGCAAAGCCACAAACGAGCTGATTGGATTTTTTTTGTTTTCCGATTAATTCCAAAATATCAGTGTTTTTTGTCATGGTGAACTGCCAGGTATCTTCCTGATTTTTCTTTATTTTCGATGAATTATATACTTTACAACGCCAATCACCAACGGCGGCGGCCATTATAATAATATCGTATGTGGCAAATGAATTTAATACTTGAGTCGCCATTTCTTCTGCAGTGATGACTTTCGAAACATTTATGCAGCTATGTGGTTTTAATGCAACGGGACCGGTGATTAAACTGACATGTGCACCACGTTCAACTGCAGCAGCAGCAAGTGCAAAGCCCATTTTCCCGGATGATCTGTTTGTGATGTATCTAACGGGATCTATTGCTTCATGTGTGGGTCCTGCCGTGACAAGAACCTTCATATTACTGAGATCACCATCTTTTCCCATGTCTACCAAAGCAAAATCGACGATAACGTCCGGTTCACTCATACGGCCACAGCCCACATCTCCGCAAGCAGTCTGGCCGATATCAGGACCCACAATGATGTTACTGCGAGATTTGAGTGTCTCTACATTCTTTTGTACAGATTGATGTAAAAACATTTTAGGATTCATTGCTGGAGCGAGAATAACGGTGCCATCATAAGCCATTAAAAACGTTGACAGAAAATCATCTGCAATTCCGTTTGAATATTTTCCTATAATATTGGCTGTTGCCGGAGCTATGATGACACAATCAGCCCAGTTGGCTAGATCTATGTGCTGCAGAGTGGTACGGATACCCTCAGCGAACATATCTGATATCACCGGTTTTTTTGATATTGCTTCAAATGTCCATGTTCCGACAAAATGCTTAGCGTTTTCAGTCAAAACAACCTGAACATCAGCTCCCAAATGATCCAGTAACCGGAGTATTTCTACAGACTTGTAGGCTGCAATACCCCCTGTAACACCCAGTACTATATGTTTGTTGTTAAGGAGTCCCGGGACATACCGGTAATCAAGTTTCACGCCACATTAACTTTCTGAATCACTTGCTGATTGAGATTCTGTTTTTGAATCCTCAGGCTGTTCGGTGGAACTATCTTCGAGGATATAATATTCCACTTTTTTGTTTATGAGTTCTTCCAAAGCCATCGTGGTGGCTTTGGTCGATTTTCCTTCAAATAATGGGCGAAGTCCTTGTTGAAGTTGCTTGGCTCGCTTTGCAGCGACCAGCACTGCTCGATATTTGCTGTCCATCGCATTGAGGAATTTCTCGAGTTCTGATTGTTTCATTTAGATATCTCCTTTTTCAAATATCCGTTTGAATACTGTTTCAAACCGATCTGCCCGGGCGCGTTCTGCAATCACAATACTTTTTATTGTTTCAACGGCGCTTTCCAGATTACTATTTATCACAACATAATCATATTCCCAATACGCCACCATTTCATTCCTGGCATTTTCAAGTCTTTTTTTAAGGTCTTCTTCATTCTCGGAACCTCTGCTGCGTAATCTGTTTTCCAATACTTCCATTGATGGAGGCATCACGAAGATATGTACACCCTTTTGAAATGCCTTTCGCATATTTCTGGAACCTTGAATATCGATATCCAGAATGACATCATAACCATTATCCAGAAGAACCATCAGATCGTGCTTTGATGTGCCATAGAATTTGCCGTGTACAACTGCCCATTCTAAAAATTCTCCGTTTTCAACCATTTTCCTAAATGTGTCTTCTGTAACAAAATGATAATCCTTGCCATCTTCCTTATCACTTCTCACGGATCTTGTCGTATATGATATGGAGTGTTTCAGTATGGGGAGGCGACTCATCAACTCACGGATAATCGAAGTTTTTCCACCCCCGGAAGGTGCGGACAGGATAATGCAGATCCCCTGGTTCACATGTTCCATATCATTCTTTTTTTCCAGAATCATTAGAATACCGAGTTGCCAATGTGTCCGCTTGGATACCCGACAACACAAGATGGCCGCTGTCCAGCGCAATAAACGCTCGCGTTCTTCTACCTTGTGTGACATCAATAAGCAATCCTTTTGATTTTATCTCCTCCTTCAACCGTTTCATAGGTGCAGAATCAGGATTAAGAATCGCCAGGATCCTATCTGATGCAACATAATTCCCAAAACCAACGCTCAGCAATTTCATTGTTAGCTCCAATCACTCAAGATTCTGAATTTGTTCTCGTATTTTTTCTATTTGTACTTTGAAAAAAATCACTATGTCTGATAGTGCCGTCAACGTACTTTTTGAACCTATTGTGTTCACTTCGCGATGCATTTCCTGGACTAAAAAGTCACATTGTTTACCGATCACTTTTTGCGAACCATGCAACAGCTCCAAAAAATGTCGGATATGACTATGCAAGCGTGTGATTTCTTCAGTAATGTCGCTTTTCATAATCAGCAATGCAATTTCTTGCTCCATTCTGTTCTGATCATAATCAACTGTGCCCATCAGTGTTTTTAAATTGCTAAGAAATCGATGTCTAACCGTTGTTTTTTGCACTTCTGCCAGATGTTCAAGTTCCGCTACTTTATCATCCAACGACTTACAGGCTTCATCGACAAAATGGATCATTTTTAAACCGTCCCGTCGACGTTCATCCAGGAAATTATCCAAGGCTTTTATCAGAGCCTCCTCACTCAATTTCCACATTACATCATCGTTTTCAATATTGAGAAAGTTTATAAAAACATCCGGATATCGCAGAATATTTTCAATCGTTATGCCACAGGGTATAGAAAGTTTTTGTGACAGAAGATTTGCAGCCTCAGCGATTTTCTCGGCATAACCTTCATTCAGGTGAAATTCCTGGTCTTGAGCTGGCAGTTTATAACAATCTATCCAAACATCAACCTTACCGCGTGAAACCTCTTTACCAACCACATCACGAATTCGTTTTTCCCAGGATTGAAATCCCTTTGGCGTTTTTACATTAAGCTGCAAAAAACGGTGATTTACAGATTTTATTGAAATTTTTATGTCATAACTGTCAGTGATGACTCGAGCTTCTCCCAGTCCCGTCATGCTGTATGCCATATTCTGAACCCTACTCCTTTTCCTGAATGCACAGTTTATGTATGTTATCTTGTTGTAACTCAGAGTCAAGTCAAGGGTTGATCATTTTCTGAGAATAACGCATAATTATGGCGGTCTTAAGCTTTTTGACTTTAACAACGAGTGGGAGGAAACAACCTAATGAGAGGCAAACAATTAATGCAACTGTGCTGTTTAGCATTCGTGAGTTTTATATTTTTTACTTATCTGGTGCATGGATACACAGAGGAGTTTGAAGCGGCCAAAAAACTTTATGACCAAAAGGATTATAAGGGAGCCATCGTCCCTTTGGAAAAACACTGTACCACCTATCCAAAAGACAACAATGGCGGATATATGCTTGCTCAATGTTATATGAAAACGAAGCAGTATTCAAAGGCAATCGAGCGGTTGGATATTGTTCTGCAGCATCATCCTGAGGATTATAAAGCCCAGTTTCTTCAGGGGTTTCTATGTCTGCAGACTAAGAAGCTTGATAAAGCTTTGACACATTTGAAACAAGCTGCAGAACTGAAACCGGATGTTGCTCAACATCAAATGGTTTATGGTTCAGCACTCCTTCAAGCGAAAAAAACGGATGAAGCAGTAGCTGTGTTAAAAAAGGCGGTTGATTTGGAACCGACTGATCCGAGTATAAATCTTGAATACGGTCGGGCATTGATATTTTCCGGGAAAAACAGTGAAGCTGTTCATCCGCTTGAAATTGCGTCCAAATCCAGCAAAACGAAGAATACAGCGTTGACATATCTTGGAACCGCTTATCTCTCGTTGAAACAGGCTGATAAAGCGGTATCAACATTACAGCAGGCAACGCAGGCAGATCCCACGGAAGCCAAGAATTTTTACTATCTCGGCCAAGCTCTGGAACTCAAAATGGGTGACACTGGTCAGAGTATTGAATCTTATCAGCCCATTATTCAGGCTTACGAAAAAGCATCGGATTTGGATAAAGATAATGCGGAATATTATTTCAGGCATGGATTTGCATGTGAATCAGCCGCCGCCAGCGTTTACGAACAAAGCGTTCAGGATGAAGCCGTCGGGCAAAAAGCGCTGGAACTTCTTGACAAGGCCAAAAGAGCTTATCAATCCGCGTTGAAGATTGACCCGTCCCATGCTGCAAAAGATCGTATTTCTGCTGTTGATGCCAGAATTGAAGCCATAAAAAATCCTCAGGTTATCGAACAAGAAGTTGATGAGTGAGATACAATGAAGCGGGAAAGGAGAAGACTAATGTTCAATAAAAAGATCATTTTGTCTGGGACGTTAATTGTGTTTTGTGTTCTGGGATTGTCCCCGATCTATGGTGGATATTATGAAGATGCATTTAACGCCTTCAAGCAAAAAAATTATCAGGAGGCTATGATCATTCTGGAAGAGGGAATCTCTGCCGCTCCCAATGATGAGCAGCTCTCGTTTCTTTTGGGTCAGACATATGCACGTATGAATAAGATAGATAAAGCCATCGAAACATTGAAACGTACGGTGCTACTTGATCCAGAAATCGATTCTGCACATTATCTCCTGGGGCAATGTTATACACTGCGGCGAGTGGATGGCAAATATAAACCTGCATGGTTTGAAGCATCTCAGGCATACGCCAAAGCCGCTGAATTAAATCCCGATAAATTTGCGTATCAATATAATTATGGTCATGCTCTGTTGCAGTTAAAAAAGTATTCCGATGCTATTGCGCCTCTCCAAAAAGCATTGGAGTTGGAAGAAGGTGCACAGGATTATAAAACTGCAATGGAATTGGGTTTAGCATATCAACTGACTGGACAAAAAGAAAATGCGATTAAATATCTGGAGAAAGCTCACGAATTAGCGCCCAATGAAGAAGACCCGATAAATTATCTGGGAAAACTATACTCAGATATGCAGCGATATGACAAGGTAACTGAACTGGGACGGAAACTTGTGGCTGTTAAACCCGACAGTTCGACGGGACATATTTTCCAGGGAGTTGGTTTGTACCAAGACAAAAAGTATAGCGAAGCAGTGAAAGCGTTTGAGAGAGCGCTTCAGATAAACCCGAAGGATGATTTTGCATACTTTTATCTTGGGTTATCTCAGGAAGCACTGCTTGGATCCTCACCGTCAAGTTACCAGTCTTTAATCGATTCCTATGGTAAAGCTGTCAATCTGGCAGGTGACTCTGCACCGTCTGAATGGCACTATAGACTGGGTCATGCTTACGAATTGGAATCGCATTTAGACTGGGACAGAGCTGTGCGTCATCCAGAAGCCCGGTCCAGATGTTTGCGAAATCTTCAAAAAGCGCGCTCTGCGTATCAAAATGCTGGCGACCATGAAACAGCTAAAGAGCGGCTTTCGATAGTAAACGAACGAATCCGGCAACTTGAGGTGATTCAGTAAATTTTTCCTGGCGACAACTATCATTGAAAGGATAGAACCTTTTATTTATTATGAATCAAGGTTTTTTTCAGGAAGTATTTGAAAACAGCATCCTATGTAAACAACTGTTTATATCTAAGAATGCTTCATTACTGAAACAGGTTTCAGATGTCATTGTCGATCAGCTAAAAAAAAAGAAACGTATATTACTTTTCGGAAATGGCGGTTCAGCTGCTGATGCACAGCACCTCGCCGCAGAACTTGTCAATAGACTGGTTGTTTCAAACAGAGCGGCGATTTCTGCGATGGCTCTATCCACAGACACATCAATTCTGACAAGCATCTCAAACGACATTTCTTTTTCAGACATATTCTCACGACAGATTGAAGCTCATGGCGCTGAAGGGGATATAGCTTTAGGAATCTCGACCAGTGGAAATTCACCAAATATCATTAATGCTTTTGAAGCGGCAAAATGTCTAAAAATGATTACCGTGGGTTTACTGGGTAACGATGGGGGAAGATGTGCTTCTTTGGTAACGTACCCCATCATTGTTGAAACAACATCAACACAACGTATTCAGGAAACACATATCACCATCGGCCATGCAATCTGTGAATATGTTGAGCGGGTTCTTTTCGCTTCTTCAATAAAGAATGATTGATCCCGATAAACTCAATTGCGTCATTACCGGACGTTTCGAATTTCTGCATAAGCAGAACCTTGCTTGGATTTTCAAAGCCAAAGAATGTTGTGATAACAACGCGGTATTAATTCAATTGCTTCCCGGAAAGCAATCATGGTTTCTTCGTGATGAAAAGATACGCATCGCATACTTGAAAACATTTTCTCTCAACCTGTTTCCGGTCAAATATCAAAAAACCCAAAAACAGGACACTGTTAGATTACCTGATCAAAACGAATTGGAAGTAATTTTAGAAACAGAGATCTCAAAACGCTTGAACTCCAAAATTTTTCCTTCATATGACTCATTGTTACCCTTTCTTGAAACACTATCCGGAAAGCGTATTGTGACAACCAATGGCTGCTTTGACATCCTACATCCAGGACATATAGCGCTGTTAAAATCATCGGCTTTGAAGGGAGATTGTCTTGTCGTGCTGATTAATAGTGATGATTCCGTAAGACGTTTCAAGAGTCCGGAACGTCCAATCCATGATGAAAAATTTAGAGCTTTAGTGTTATCGTTGCTTCCTTTTATCGACTATGTGCTAATTTTCAATAATGATACCCCTTTGAAAGACATGGCATCGATCCGTCCTAAAATCCACGTAAAAGGCGGAAGTTTTATTGAAGAACGGGTTTCTTCTGAAAGAAAGCTTGTTGAATCCTGGGGAGGAGAACTTGTCACGGTCCCTATGTTAAAGGATTATTCAACATCAAATATTCTTAAGTGTTATCGTGACAGAACCTATTTCCCCTGAAACACTTTCATCATAATGTAATGGAG
>JAFGJC010000321.1 GCA_016929305.1 candidate division CSSED10-310 bacterium
ACGGGATACCGGGGACGGGATGTCATCATGGAATTGCTGGAACCCACCGGGGAATTCTGGCGGCTGCTGGAAGAGGATGTATCGGAACAGACTCTGGTGAATGCCTGCCCGAAAAACTTCAAGACATTAAAGGACGACGGATTTCAACGGATCATGGAAGGCGTGACAGGCCTGGCGGAGATCGATCGGGTCGTTATGGGCTAGCATATTGGTATAAACGGTATAATTCCGGATTGAATGTCAGCGTTGTGTTTACTCCGTCCATTTGGTAGCGTTAGTATCAGATAAAACGGCAACGCAATGAGATTGCAGGTGGCAGAGCCGGGTTAAAACGGAGAGATAAATATCCTGTGAATTTCCGGAATATCCTGAAAACATTGAACGCATTTTTCAAAGAAAATGAGATCGATCATGCGTTGATCGGCGGGTTCGCTCTGAATGCCTACGGTATAACTCGGGCAACGATCGACCTGGATATCCTGGCCCGTTCTGAAGACAGGCCTGTAATCATTGAATTTCTGGAATCCCTTGGATATGAGACATTTGCGATGAGTGACGCTTTTTCTCAGCACGAGCACCCCATCCCCGAGATGGGAAGAATCGATTTCCTCTATGTTTCCGGCGAAACAGCGGTAACAATGCTGAAAGAATCTGTTTCTGTAACCGTTTTCGAGGATGAGAAAATCAAGGTTGTCAAACCCGAGCATCTTGTAGCCTTGAAACTGTATGCCATTTCATGCAACCCTGACCGTTATCACCGGGAGATGGATGATATCGGAAACCTCCTCAGGCTTGAAAACATCGATCTTGAGGAAGTGAAGTCATATTTTATGGAATATTCTTCGATGGAAGAATTCGAACGGTTAGGGCATAAACGGAAATGATCGACCTGAAAAAAGATATCGGTGTGACACTCCACGATGTCGAACTCCAGAAAAAACTGAATAGAAAACAATCCCGATCACTCAGCATGGATGAATACCTTGAATTTCTATGGCAACTGCAACAGATATTTCCCGGGACGCGGGCACGACGGCACAGGCGGGATGCTTTCGATCGTCCGTTCGAACTTCCCAGGAAGAGCTGTAATTACAGCGATGGGATTACGATGCTACACTGATTTTGGGTATCAGTTCTCCCGTTACCAGGGTTTCCACCATGACAAGCTCATTGTTCTGGATATGGTTCATTTCCAGTAGGCACTTATGTTCACCGGAAATTCAACATCTCGGGCACTGCCTGCACCATAATAGCGGTACAAATCCAGACACACGCACTCATCAATCCCCTCTTCATGTCTCACCCTCCCGATAAAGATCAATGGCTTACAATTACCTGCTAAAAACATAATTAAAAACATGTCATTAGATGAAAGATTAAACGATGGAAGTAATCATGAATTGAGTGGTTCTGATGCAAACCATGAATGTTATTTGATTCTCGGTTGATCAAAATTTAAAGTCGTCAATTCATTCTACCTCATATCGATACCATCGGTTCCGGCATGCTCAGTCTTGATTTTAAATGAGAAATTGGAGCTGATCGCAAATGACAGATCGGTGGCAGTTTATAAAGCTTCCTCGAAGAGTTTCCTCCAAGGATTTAGATAACGATTTGGAAAACAGGTGGAAATTCGCAAAAAACCACTTATTCCCACGAATCGTCATCCCTGTTCCTTCTGCATCAGCATTCACCTAATTTTTAAAAAATGGATTCAGGTTATCCAGTGAAATATACAAGATATTTGATGTTTTGGTGAAAGCATTAAGTAAATAGCTTCCTTTTACAAATGGGAAAGAGAATATAAGTATCGAACAGCAGTAGAAAGGCTTAACAGCTGCTTGGAGGTAATCTACTGATTCGAATGGAATTTTATCCGCAGCATGCGCAAGATGCGCATCCGGTTTAGTCTCGCGATGATCGTCATGTTTGCCATGGCCGTATGACATATCGAATCCGAACGAAGGGACATGATGCAGAGCCTGTTTTATCCCACTAGAGCTTTGCAGCGAAAGCGGATACGATCTCAACCTCAAGTCGCAATGTCTGCCTGAAACGAGATCAGAACTTAAAATTAATCTATGCGATAGGATCGATGTCTTCTCATTGTCTGAATGGCGTCCGATTTTTGAGAACTCACTTCAATTTCTCTACGAAACTGTCGGACCGTTGAGACAAATGACCAAATCTTTCACCTCTCTTGAGAAGATCAGATGCGTAATTCGGATGAAAAATTGTTACAAGTCAAATGCCTCTTTAAATGAAAACTTTTGACCGACGAGAGTTCTTGTGATATTATTTTGTAAAGACATAATGAGGTTTAGTATTTTATTATTCAAAGTTTAGTACTATAACGCTTGCTGATGTACTTTTTGGAACACTCCAATGGATGAGGAAAACTTAACGATCATGTTAAGCATCAGATTATTTTATTGTATGCCACATCCATTGTATTGAGAGAACTTGCACGCGAGATTGAAAGAATGAGGAGGAAATGTATGACAAAAAAAAGAGTTGCGTTTGTGGTGATGGCTTATTTTTTCTTGGTCGTTTTCGCATTTTGTACACAAATTTGTATTTCCGAAGATAGCCTGATTCCAAGTAAACCTGGCTTCTACTATGCAGCAGAAGGTAAATACGTTAAGCTTCCAGATTGTCACGGGGAGGATTGCGAGAAAAGTGTGTCAGGAGCTTGGATTGAAGCAGCAAAACTTATGCCCGTTGATGGACATAATTTAACACTTGTTGTAAGGTCACTTGTAACTCCACCAGATGATGTAACAAAAAATTCCGATAATGCCAGCACTGTATTCTTAGCCCAAATAGTTACCCTGCGAATCGAATCATCGAATATGACGCTTGTTGAGGGGGAATTGAATATACCCGATCCGACAAATGGAGTGATTACAATCTCATTCAAAAAAGATGTGCCCTCCGGACTATACGTAGTTCTTCAAGGTGTTCCAGATGCTAAGGATTATGGTATCGTCAGATTGAAGGATGGGGGCTTAAGTTTCATTTCTTTCGATGCAAAATATAAGATTATCGGAATCGCGAAACCAATCGGCGTATTTGTAGCACGGTAATTTCAGTCGACAAATCAATGGATTCTTAATAATTTGAAACTCTTGGGGAATCCATTTACTCACTG
>JAFGJC010000322.1 GCA_016929305.1 candidate division CSSED10-310 bacterium
CAGTACGTGCGCTTATCGAGGAAAACGAGGATCATGCCCAGGCCATGGTGACAGAACTTTCAGAGTTTCTGAGATATTCGCTGATGAATGAAGATCATGAGGATATTCCTTTAAAGTATGAAATTGAAGCGCTCAGACATTATTTCTCTATTGAGAAGAAACGGTATGAAGACAACCTGGATGTGAAATTTGAGATCCAGCCAGAAGCCGAGAATTACCCTGTGATTAGTTTTCTCATTCATCCACTCGCGGAGAATGCAATAAAATATGGGATGAAGACCAGCCGTATGCCACTGCAAATTCGCGTACTCGCCAAAGTGCAAAATAAACATTTAAAAGTGTCTGTATGCAATACTGGCAGCTGGCTTTCATCCGAGGAAAACGGATTCAGTCATCTCAGCACCGGCACAGGCCTGGAAAATGTAAAAAACCGTCTGGAAAATGCATTCCCCAGACAGTATCACCTGGATGTCGTTCAAGAAGGTCAGACTGTAACTGTACTGATGGATATTTACAGAAATTGACAAGGAATTCCATTGGATTTCAAACAGCTCGAATCGAAACTCTCGAATTTTTGGATGCTGCAGTGGAGCGGGTGGCTTCTCTATATATTCGTATATACATTTCATCTGATCCTATTTAGAGATATCGTGATTCTGGATTTAATCAGAATCGTTATACTGCTTGCGATTGGTTTTTTTCTTACAGTAGGCATGCGAAGCATTTACAAATTCATCGATATTTCAAATGTAAATATTTTCCTTGTGATATTGACAGGATTAACGGTTTCATTTCTCGGCGCCAATATTTGGGTGTGGGGACTCAGAATTACATGGAGCATTATTAACCACGGATTCGTCGGATGGAATCACTATCTCCATCCGGACAGAGTAAAAGGTGCTATTGCGCCTCTGTTTTTTAACTCGATTCTTTTACTCTCATGGACAGCACTCTATTTTACCATTAAATTCTTGCTGAACTGGATGCAGCAAAAAGAAATTATCCGGCAAGCAAGAGAAAAGGCGCAAATGGCGCAGCTGCAGATGCTGCGGTACCAGCTGAATCCTCATTTTATGTTTAATTCTTTAAACGCCATCCGGGCCTTGATCAAAGAAGACAAGCAAAGCGCCAAACAGATGATCACTGAACTTTCTGAAGTGTTGCGTTACGCTCTGATCAGTAAAGCCGATAAAATACTTCCCCTGAAACACGAACTGGAAGCCTTGCGCCAGTATTTCGCGATTGAAAAACGGCGTTATGAAGATAAACTGCACACTTTTTTTGACATCGATCCGGCGGCTGCAGATTATCCTGTCATCAGTTTTCTCTTACATCCAATTGCAGAAAACGCGATCAAACATGGCATGAAAACATGCACCATGCCATTGCATGTCATGATCCGCGCCGAAGTTACTGAAAATGCATTATTGCTTGAAGTGGAGAATACAGGCCGATGGATCCCTCCTGAAATCCCGTTGATCAATAACTGCCAGCACGGGCTCTACAATGTACGGCAACGCCTTGCCACACATTATCACAATGCATTCCGTATGAGTGAAATGGAAGAAAATGGACGTGTCAAGGTTTCACTTGAATTATTCAAACAATTGAGTCCCAATCATGCAGAATCGTTACAGGTCGCTCATCGTTGATGACGAACGGCTTGCCAGAAATGATCTGAAGCTGCTGCTGAATCCATTTCATCAAATTCAAATTATGGGAGAGGCAGAAAGTGTTCCGGGTGCCATTCATGCTATCAAAAAGCTGAATCCCGATCTGATTTTTCTGGATATTCAGATGCCGGGCGAATCCGGATTTGAATTACTGAATAAAATCGATACACGGATAAAGGTGATTTTTATTACCGCGTTTGATGAATATGCGATCCGCGCATTTGAAGTCAACGCACTCGATTATCTTCTAAAACCGGTGAATCCGGAACGACTCGCAAAAGCACTGGAGCGTCTTGAAGAAAACAATGAAATTCCAGTCATTATGAGACGTCGCCTGGATTATAAGGACCGCCTTTTTCTCACTATCAACAATCACCTAAAATTTCTGAAAATCAATACGATTCTATCGATCAATGCTGCGGGTGATTATTCTGAAGTCATGACAACTGAGGGGCAGAAAGGCCTGGCTCAAAAATCACTGCGCGAATGGGAAAATCGTCTTCCGGAAGGTTATTTTTGCAGAATTCACAGATCGACCATCATCAATATGGAATATATCGATCATCTCGAGGAATGGTTCAACTATTCGTTTCGTGTCTATTTAAAGGGGATTGAAGAACCATATGTGATCAGTCGCCGTTATGCCGCCATCCTGAAAAACCGGTTTGGATGATTGTGAATATATAGCCTGGAAACCTGCTATACGGGAATCATCCCCGGAATAAATCTGGGAATCTCGTAAGAATCACTCTGATGCATTAAATCATTCGATTCCTCGACGATCTTCGTAATGATCTTATTTTGCGAGCTGACGATATCCATAATTGCAAGTGAGAGTTTTCGCACATCGCCTATCATTTCCACACAATTCTTGCTCAGATTGGATGTATGTTCCGCATGTCCGACAATGCTTCCGAGTGTATTGGCAATATTGACAATTTCTTTATTACTGCTTTTTGTCAACTCGCGAATTTCACGGACAATGACCTGGAAACCCAGACCGGCATCACCTGCTTTCAC
>JAFGJC010000323.1 GCA_016929305.1 candidate division CSSED10-310 bacterium
CATGGTCATCCCCCTCTTATATGCCTTTGCTCTTTTTTATTTCGCCAATTATATATTCTTTATTTTTCGAAACCAGTTGAGCGGCTTTATTGATCCCATCGGCAACAGCAGTACTGGTTTTCGTCGCTCCAGATATCGCATCCACATCTTTTCCAAGTTTTATTTCCTGATTGATGGAGATTTTCCGGTATTTATTCAGATATCCCGGTTCGGTAACGCGAGTGCCAACACCTGGTGTTTCTTTGTGTTGGGTCACCTCAATCCCTGATATCTGATCCGAACGCAGATCTATTGCCGCCATGACAGTAACATCACCACCATAACCACCCTGCCCTGTTGATTCCAACGCAATTCGCTTGACCTGACTGTTTTCAATCCATGGGTAAACGGCCATATCTGCTCCGTTAAGGTTTATGACAGTTTTATCTGTCAGCGGATCGTTAGGACTGCCCTCTAAAAGACTTTTTATGGCAGGACCGCGCACAAACAAATCCTCCTGTTTGATAATGCGATCATTCAATCCCTCTTTTAATCCACCGAGCAATGCCGCAGAAAAAACACAAATAAATGTTGTAACAATGATCATTTTAATAATTTCATTCATGTGCTGGAACCTCCAACCATGATCAGCTCTTAAGATTCAAATTGTAGCGATTCGACATCCAGTCCCGTTACCGGTTTTTTAATTCGGTCGATGAGTGGATGGAATAAATTCATAATCAATATGGCAAATATTGTTCCATCCGGAAACACGCCATATTTTCGAATAAGTACGGTAAGCAATCCAGCGCCGGCTCCATAAATAATCCGTGCGACCGGATTGACCGGACAAGTCGTAAAATTGGACGCAAGGAATGTCGCCGCGAAAAATGTCATACCGCCTAATATATAAAAATCCGGGTGGACATTTACTGATGAATTTGCAAGATAAAACATTCCCTGAAACATATATACGCCCAGCAAATACGAGAAGAACACCGAAGCCGAAATGAATCCTCTGATCAGAAGATACAGCGCACCAATCGCCAGCAGTAAAACAGCTCCGGTTCCGAAACCGCCAACCTGATGCCCCAGCAACAGGTCCAGCCTGCTGAAAGCATTGGCAGCTTCCTGACCATACGCTTTAAATGCCCACAGTGGTTCGACAGGATTAAATCCCAGTGAAAAATCAGAAAGTGTAGAATGGGAAAGCAGACGGTTCGGCCACGAAACGGAAACGATTGCGATTCCGATAAGTACTGGGTTGAAAGGATAATAGCCTATGCCACCAAAAATCTGCTTCGCGATGATTATCGCAAAAAAAGTGGTGATGATTACGATCCACCAAGATACGTTTGGCGGCAGAATCATACCGATCAGAAAGCCTTCAACCAGAGCAGATAAATCATGCAGGGTGCTGTTACGTTTCATGATTATGCGAGCTAGCCATTCCCAAAGGACAGCACTTCCGGCAGCCAGGATCAACGAACGTATTCCGGCAACGCCATAAATATATGCACTCCATATTGCAGCAGGCGCTAGAGCGACGAGGTAACCGATCATAATTTTATTGGCACGGGAACCGTCATGAATGTGAGGACCCATAGCAACATTCAGTTTAATCATCTCCATGATCAAGCTCCTTCTTCTTCATCTGCGGGTCTCGATTCCAGAATATGCTTGTATTGTATGTTTGCAAACCGCATGTATTGCATCAAAGGTCTATGGGACGGACAGACATAGGCACATAATCCGCATTCAACACAGGATCCGGAACCTCGCTGAACAGCCTGTTCAAACAAACCAAACTCAGCATAGCGTCCGACAATATTAACCTGAATATGAACGGGGCAGATTTTAACGCAACGACCGCAATTAATGCAGGGTTCATCATAAAAATGCGTAATTCTGGAAGCAGGAAGAACATATACGCCATCAGTGCTTAGCGATATACAGCTATCGAGATCAGGCTGTGCAATCCCCATAAGCGGTCCGCCAAAAATAACACGATCACCCGAACTGACTGAGATGGAAAGGGAAGACAGTATATGTCTGACCGGAGTTCCCAATCTGACTCTAACCGTTACCGGTTTATCCATCACGGGGCTCCACACTGTCACCAGTTTATTGGTCCGTGATTTTCCCTTGTGCAGACACCTTTCCGCAAAAGCCACATCTTCTGCTGACAAGGTCACAATCCCATGACGGCGCGGTGAATCATAAAATCCGATAAATTTGTGCGTAATTTTATGGATCAACATTCTGGGATTCGTGTCCAACGTTGAATTTTTCACTGGATATATATCAACATCTTTTAGTAAAGAACGCGCCTGACCTGCCATACTATCCGGCACAACAACGACGACCCGGGCATCTCCTGCAAGCTTTTTTATCGCAACAATTGATTCTCTGAAATCATCTGCAAACTCAGTTAAAAATCGGCGCTGGACCGATATTGGTGGTTCTGTATCGACAGCAAAAATAATGATAGTATCAAAAGGAAGACGCTCCTCTTCGGTAAGTTTTTCGCGGAGTGATTCCGGTTTCCAGGGGAAACCGAACCCCAATTCAGCCAAAACCTCAAGCAGCTCTTCACGCGATATCTTTTCGAGGTTTTGGACAGGATGCGGAGCAATCAGATCATCATCTGATTCTCTTCGAATTGTTATCGTCAATACTTCCTGTCCCTCGTTATTGTATCCCGGTCCAATACTTATTACCTTGCCTGTAACCGTCGCATGCACACCCGTCCTGCTGGGAAGCATTGCGATAAACTGACCCGTTTTCACCGTCTCCCCAACCTCCACAACCGGATTAAACGGCATGTGTCCCGGCTGAGATATCGGTAAAACGACTTTATCAGGCGGATCCAAGGTAATGACTTCACCCTGCCAGTCAGTAAATGTAATCGATGGTTTAAGAAATCCGAAAAAACGTTTCATCTCCGCTACCCCTTCTGTTATCGATCAGGAACCCAAATGGCATATCTTGCAGCTGGATGACACGTCATCCTCAGGTTTAATTTCAAGAAATGTTCCCTTTTTCAGAGTGCTGTGGCACCGATTGCATTGGGTATGAACGGCATCTGCCCCTCCACGTGAAGTATGGCATTTTGAGCAGGGCTGATGCGACTCCATAGCAACCAGATCATCATGCGCAAAATCCTCAAAAACAAATCCCATGCCCTCGTGACAGTGCTCACATGACACCACTTTCTGCTCCGCGGCTTGTCTGTGACACTCACGGCACGCACGATACTCACCTTTTCGAGTCTCATGGCAGGATGAACATTTAAATTTAACATCATTGAAATGCGTGGAGACCAAATCGCTATGGTCAAGCATATCTTTTGTATAACCGCTATCCGGATGGCATTTTTCGCATGAAGCGACAGTATTTGCCAGCAGCAATTCATGGTGGCAATCGACACACGCAAGACCTGACATCTTTGAATGCGCTTTATGCGTGAATACCGTCTGCCCGCCCGCAGAAGGATAGAAGATCCGTTCAGGAATATCGCCACTGCTTGCAGGATACAAATATCCGGCGACACCCAGACAAAAACAGATAATTCCGAAAGTCAAAGCAGTCTTGTGTAGTGACTCTTTATTCATCATTTTAAACGTCCTCTATGCATCTGATGAATCAAATCCCCTGTTCCCTTAAAACATAAAGGACCTAATCCTACTTATTCCGGAATAAAAAGTCCAGAGAAAGATTATAAAAAAATATCAGTTCGAAGGCACGTCTGGTTCGGGAATTTTATTCGCTTCGGATTTTTCCGCAGCTGATTTTTTTAAACCGGTTTTTCGTGAAAACCAAGGTTTATGTGTCCCGAATTTGCTTAGCACCGTAGCTCCAATAGCTACCATAGCCCAGATGTGCCAGATCAGGAATCCGAATCCGAAAGGTATAAATCTGCAGGCACCCAAGATCAGCAAACCGATGAAACTCGATACGAGTAGAGGTGTATGCGGCCGGCCCAAAAATGTCATGATTCGATTTCCGATGAAAAGACAACCGACGGGCACCGCAAACAATCCAACTCCAATCCAAAAAATAATGACGGCGAGCAGTAGCAATGTTGCAGCGAAAAATAAAGGTATTCCAATTATTCCCAAAGATGCAGCAATCAACAGGCCAAACGCCAGAAGCAGTGAAAGCAGTATTAGGAGTGCGAGCAATGTTCCGGTATGAAAAAGAAATCCCGTCAATAAGCACTTACCACTCTCAGCGCGCATTTGCTGGTTTGCTTGATCGGCATTTCTGCCAAAACAAACCATGATGATGATGGTGATTAGAAACCACCATGCAATCGCATAGTAATGAAAATATAGGAGATTGGGTGTTTCAACATGAACTTCCGGGATATCAACATCTGACTGATCCAATACCCATCGCATCAAGGTAGAAACCAAAGGAAACCCCGTCAAATCGACTTCAGATCCCCGGATAATTGATCCTTTCTGCTTTTTCAGCTCCCCCCCTAAAGCTGCAACCTCACCATTGATCTCAGCGTTTTTCATCAGAACAAGCTGACCTGCAATCAATACAACGTTGCCGTTTACCGATCCGGATATTTCCACTACTCCGCCAAGCACCGCGAGATCCCCGTTTAAAATACCTTCCACATTAACTCTTCCGCCACGAACGGCGACATCGCCACTGTGTGCCGAATCTAACGGAATATGAAAGAATTCACCGTTCTTCACCAATGTATCTTCCCGCTCACCGATAGGAACGAGAAGTTTTGAAAGATATTTTCCTGCGTCAACAGTTTTCATTTCTCCTTCGACAACAACATCTTCAGATTTCTGGACAGTACCCCCCAGTGTCATCAGATTACCCTTGATGACCGCATGATCTCGCAAATCAATATTACCCCCGGTGGCCAAGATATCGCCTGTAATCGTACCCGAAACAAGAAGGTTTCCGGAGGTGATCACTAAATCTCCTTCAAGAACCCCCTGGATATCAGTGTTACCGCCAATAATCGTAACGCTGCCTTGATGTGTTTCAGTCTTTTCAACTGTAAAATTTTCACCTGTTTTCACGGTTTTGACGTGATCAGAATCCATGAGAATTTTTACTGTGCTGCCAGTTCCAATGCTGATATTCAGAAGATCTTCTTCAAGTTCTGACAGATCCGGAATTTCCTTTTCGATATCCAGATGAAGCGTCTTACCGAAAATAGTCAGGGGAACCAGCAAGAGGCAGAGCAGGATCAATGTTGTCTTTACATTCATAAGATGAAACATGCTTGCTCCCTTCTCAAAATTTAGAATTATATCCAGCTTGAGATTTTCGAAATCGGGATTTTCCCGAAACGATCTGTATACCAGCCATGACAAGTAAACCCAGAACCATTAACGTTATGTGGGGATACTCCAGAATAAGCACTGATACGATGGATGCGACAAATTGCAGGAGTGCTATTGAAGCTGAAATCCACCCCATGAAAAATCCTTGCATCTCTCCCCAGTTCCTGTTCATTTCCTCAGGAAAGTGTACGGATGATATTACTTTTTGAGCGGAATCATAGATGGAGGTACCATTCATCACATTGTTGATTCCAGTAAAAAACAAAAGTCCGAACACCGCCAAAGCAAATGTCGTCGCTACAAGGATGGCTTTACCATGATAACGGATTTTTTCTGGCATTGGATAAGCGGTGATCGTCTCCATTATCTGATCGGCGAGATCCTGGGATATACAATCGTTTTTAGCGGATTTCATCATGGCAAACAACTTAAGTCTTTTTTCAAAAACCAGACGACAGGATTCACAGGAATTCTTGTGTTCGATCAAATCCCGCTCCACGGTATCCGGAAGTTCCCCATCCAGATATTCATCAAGCCAATATTTAAATTTTCGGCATTTCATGACACTGTATCTCCCACTGATGGCTGGTGTTGCAAAAGCACCTCCTGAAGCTTTTCTCTGGCACGAAAAAGTCGGTTTTTAACTGTTCCAAGAGGTATTTTCAGCACATCTGAAATCTGATCGTAGTTCATCTCTCTGAAATGTCGCAAAATGACGACAGCTTTTAACTTCGGTTCCAGTTCGTAAACCGCTTTCTGAATTCTTTTAAACGCCTCAGAAGATGCCACTTTGGAATAAGGCGAAAAGGAGGTGTCCGCTATCTGTTCCCTCATCGGCAACGCATCGGGATCGGAATCATTGTCCAGTATCAGGTATTCTGGTTTCCTTCTTCGTAAAAAATCAATGGCGCTATGAATTGCAATGCGATGGATCCACACACCGAAGGTATATTTAGGATTGAATGTATGCAATTTTGCAAATGCCTTCATAAATACCTCCTGCGTCAGATCTTTCGCTGTCTCATAATTATAAACCATCCTGAAAACCGTGTCGAAAACATAGCGCTGATATTGTTCAACGAGTGGTCGAAATGCATTTTTATCGCCCGATAAACACCTTTCAATGAGTTCGTAGTCAGACACATTCACGAAAAACCTCTCTGGATAAATATACGAAAACAAGCTGAGAAATGTTTCGTTTATGAAAGTTCTGATAAATCCCAGCAATGATGATACATGCTACACCATCATTGATTCGGGCTAAAACAAAACCGGTGTTATCGTCAGATCCGTTTACTGAGATGCCGTATGACATGACTGACAGGAAAACGTTTTCGCAGGTTTGCCCTCGGAATGACATCCTTTGCATGCATCATGAACGGTTTTCTGATCATTTTCCGGAGCATTCAATACATTCTTTATGGCGGGATGGCATGTTTGGCAGGAAGCGTTGTAAACTTTGATATGATTTGAGTGCATAAAAATGACGTTTGAATTTTGTTGTTTGGGAGTATCGAATTTTATCACATCCAGCGTATATGAATGTGTTTGTTTAGGAATACTCGTCTGAATGGGAAAAGGAAGGGGAAAGGTCTTGGCTCTATTTTCGTTTGACTGACTTGATGAGTGATTTTCTGAAGGTCCCGTTGCTGGTTTTTGTTCTGCCGTAGCAGGCGCAGATTTAGTTGTCATCGTCTCTTCAGGCTGTTTTGTTGGTTGCGGAGTTTCCTCAGCAAAAACGGCACCAGCGAAAAAAATGAACAAACCGATACTGAATAATCCTTTAACGCTGTGATTCATATTCTCTCTCCTCCTCAAATCAGTATATTGACAGAGTTCATACGGTGAAACAATAATTTTTCTAGCCTTTTAAATATTCAAACACCCCTAAACCCGTCATCATATGATTGAACTCAAGAGCTGTTATCTTTATAATAAGCCGTTGGTGGCGAATGTCCGTTACCTGAACAGAG
>JAFGJC010000324.1 GCA_016929305.1 candidate division CSSED10-310 bacterium
TCGAACGGACGGATCAGGTAAGGCGTGCCGAACGTGTTGTCCACGATCAAAATGATGCCATGGCTATGCGCGATTTCAGCGACTTTTTCGATATCGATTAGGTTCGTGCTCGGGTTTCCGATCGATTCGATGAAGATGGCTTTTGTCTTTTCCGTTATGGCAGCTTCGAAATTGGCCGGATTTTCCGGATCGATGAAAGTCGTGGTGATGCCCAGATTAGGCAAAGTCGCGCTGAAAAGATTGTAGGTTCCGCCGTAGAGCGTGCTGGCCGCAACGATTTCATCGCCCGTATTCGCTACGTTCAGGATGGCGTACGTGATCGCCGCAGAACCGGAAGCGACCGTAACCGCGGAGGTGCCGCCCTCAAGCGCTGCAACCCGGGCATCCACGACTGCGGTTGTCGGATTCGTCAAACGGGTGTAGACATTTCCGGCATCCGTCAAAGCGAAACGACCGGCAGCCTGTTCCGCGCTGTCGAAGACGAAGGCGGTCGTCTGGTAGATCGGCACCGCACGGGCTCCGGTAATGGGGTCCGGCACTTGGCCTGCATGCACTTGCAACGTTTCAAAACTGTAATTTTTCTCTGTCATTTGTCATCTTTCCCTTCTGATTTTCTATCTATTCTTGCATGGCAGTTGCTCTTCTGTGTCATTTCCGATTAGCCGAGGTTGCTTCTGTCCAATACTCTGATTTTGCAAAAAGCAAAAAAGCCCTCGTCCCTGTATTCCAACTGATTGAAATACAGGGACGAAAGCTCTTCGTGTTACCACCCATGTTCGTAGGGACCTCGCGATCCATACCTTAAAAAGTACGCAAGCTCCCGCTTGTTATACTCTTGTGCGCTATCGTGCACAAACCGAAACAACACTATCCGCATTGCTTTGCTCCGAGACCATCTTCGCTTTTTTTCATCATACCCCTTTTCACCTGCCGGGGCTCTCTGGAATGACGATCGAAAGGTACTCTTCTCTTCATCGCTCTTCTATTAAAATTTAATTAAATATAACATCTGATTTTCACCTTGTCAAACATTTTATCGGAATGAGCATTCCACAAAAAAACTGCCCCACATTACAGGGAGCAGTCTGTGAAACTATTCAAATATTTTTGTGTCGCTTGTAGGCAGCAGGCACGTGTGGGTAACGATCGTAAACTTCTTCAAGATACTCTTCCTGAATCGCCATTTCCTTTAGTAAAGTCGGAAAATCAATTGCATCCACCATCTTATTAAGCAGCATCAGTCCCTCTTCTGCCATGCGGTCCCGCGTTTCAATATCGGGTATGGCTGAGGTTGCCATATGGTCTGAATGTTCCTTGAAATAATAACCTGTTGCTCCAGATTGAAAAGCTTGGGCACTTAGGTTGCCAAAAACCGATGGTGTCTGGGTAACGGGCTCTGCATATTCAGAAGTCAGCAATATATCATCCAAACGATTGCGTAACTTGTAAGCCCCCAGAATCATCTTATCCAAATTGAGCATCATCTCTTTCGGATCCGAAAAGACGCCGGATTTCTGGGCTGTGATCATGCCGTCGATATAGAGAATGGCTACCCCTGTTTCATCAAAGAAATCACGCACTACCGGATTGATTGAGATATGGGCTGGGCCGTGCAGGCTGATATAGATCTGCTTTTTGAAGCCTGACCGCAATAAGGACTGCGCAAGACCCTGCAGCATATCGGCGCTTTCCCTGACGGTCAATTGGATGGTTCCCTTACCTGAGGCGGTTGCCCCTGAATAAATATAAGGCACATGCGGAAGGACAAGCGAGTTTGTCCTTTCCGCCATCAATAAGGCAATCCCCTCAGCCAAGATGGTTTCGCAATCCAAGGGCAGGCCACCGTGGAGTTCGGTTGGGCCAAAAGGAACGATGATGACATCGTTCTCCTTTAAGTAGGCCTCCACTTCATCATTGATCAATACATTTAATAAGTAACTTCTTAATTCCATAAGGGCACCTCTCTGTTAACCTTGTGACTCATCATGTCTCTTAGCAAATTCATCAAGTCTAGCTTGACGAGCTGCCACCATGTCCATGCGTGTTTCATCGGTGATATTCCAAATGAATTTGAATGAAGCCCATGATAATAAGGCACAAATTGCTGGGCCAACAAGATTCAACAATACTAGCCCTTCAACTGTTTCAGCTGATTGTGCTTGGCCGGTTTGAGCGGCCTGTTGGCTATAGCCAATCCAACCAATCATCAAGACAACAAGTGATTGCGCCAACATTTGACCGACCCGTCTTGTCAGTGAGAAGTTACCATAGATTGAACCTTCTGAACGTTTCCCTGTGATGTATTCGTTGTAATCAATGGATTCTGAAACAAGGCCCCATTGAAGTTGAACGGACATCATCATGAAAGCAATCCCTAAGCTGGCAAAAATCATGTAGAAGAAAGGTGGTAAGTCACCCACCAATTTCCAAAAATATAAGCTGACAAAGATAACGGCACTCAGTAATAAATAAGTACGGATTACCTTAACAGTAGACCCAATTAATGTTACCAATTTTGGAGCGATAAGCAATAGTACTACCGGCAATCCCATACCGATCGCAGAAGCGTATGCCATTAAGCCCAGATCACCAAATACATCACCGTAAATGTATGGAAGCGTTGCATTGAATAGGTTTTGACCAAATACAATTACAATTGAATGTAAGCAAAGTGACAAGAAAGCTTTATTTTTGGCTAATGTAACAAAAATATCGGTGACTTTTGTCGGTTCTGCTTGTTCCTCTGCAGCAAGTTTTGCTGCAACATTCCGTTCCTCAGTTCCCCAATAGTGGAAGAAGACAAGTAACCCACCCAATACAGCTGCGAAGATACCTGCAACCATATACCCTGTTGTATTTTCTCCTAAACGCGCAAGAATCACCGGTATAGCCATCGAACCGATCAGACCCCCGAGCGTTGATCCCATACCACGAGCCGAAGATAAAGTAGTTCTCTCTTTATCATTTAAGGCCATAACCCCAAGAACTGATCCCATGGCAATATTCATCATGGTATAACCTAATTCGTAAATAATTTTTAATAGAAAAATAGCTACCAAACGCATGGTTCCTTCAAACATTGACGGTACAGAGAAGAATGCAATGAGACCGATTACAATTAAGGGGATAGAGCGTAACATCCAAGGACGGAACTTATCTTTTTTGCCCTGTACCTTAGAGAAAGACTTATCCATAAAAGTGCCCATCATTGGGTCGTTGACCATATCCCAAATATTCCAAACGAGCAACAGTACAGATAGCGTCGCAAATGATACTCCCAATATATTTGTAATATATCGGTTCATAAACGTTCCGATCAACACAAGGGTAACAACCCCACCGGCATCCCCGGCTCCATAAGCTAATCTATGCTTCAGGGTTAAGGTACTTTTCAGATTGTCTGCTGGTTTTTGCTGCTTAATAACTTTTTCTTCTGCCATAAGATTTTCCTCTTTTCTCTATAAAGTTCTGGTGCATTTTGTGCTTACGGATAATACAGCCGCAAGGCTTTGAAATAGTTTTTTATGTGCGAAGTTTATTTTTTTTGATATAAAAACCCCCTCCATGTTATGAAATTCCGAACTGAATTATCGATTATATCACATTGCGAAACTCGGTTTCCTCATAATACTATCGCATTAACATTAATAAAACCAAGTTATAATAACTAAGGAAATAATACCATCGGCGGTAACCGGTTACAACTTTTTTATTGTTAATAATTTGTGAACGCTATCATGTTTGTTGGGATAAGTGCGCTGCGATGCCATTCATTGCTGCTTTCGATTCTTCCTGAAGA
>JAFGJC010000325.1 GCA_016929305.1 candidate division CSSED10-310 bacterium
ATAGAGCATTATCTCGGGAAGTTTTTATTTCTGGCGCGTTCCATGCTGTCCGCTGGATCGCAGGGAAGCAACCGGGTATGTATACTCTAGACCAGGTTCTGGATTCCCGATGAAACGGATTTCTTTTTATTTAATACTCTTATCATGTTTGCATATTTCATTAGCAAACGGAGATACTCCTGAAAAACAACAAAGTGTTGTCATCAAACCCGGTGATCGCGGGTATGCGTATTCATGCTTTAGCGGAACGGAACCGAAGCGTCTTGAGGTTGAAATACTCGGAATACTGGAAAATGCCGTACCACAATCCCGTCGAATTATTGCGCGTGTAACGGGCGAACCCGTTAGTGATGCAGGCATTATGGCGGGCATGAGTGGCTCTCCGGTATATATAAACGATCAACTTATTGGAGCTATGGCCTATGCATTTCCATTTGCATCCGAACCAATATGCGGAATAACGCCTATTCAAGAAATGCGATCTCTTTTCAAATCGGAACAGAAAAGACTAAACACCAATAACACCGCGCTTGCATCGCGGGAGATTTTTGCGCATACCAATTGGAATTCACCAGGTATGACACCCATTGCAACACCGATTGTCGTTATGGGAATGACGTATACTATGTGGCAGGAAATGTTAAAAGTGGATGTTTATAAACGGCTTTTTGCCAATACAATACCTGTTGTGGGAGGCGCATTATCAACGCACCGTGATAAATCCCACACGATTGTGGCAGGCAGTCCAATTGGTGTTCTCCTTCTGGATGGAGATGTCAGATTAGCTGCCACAGGTACTATCACAGAGATAGATGGAGATCGATTTTTAGCATTTGGTCATCCTGTATTTCAATCAGGTTCCTGTAATTTACCTCTTGTTGAATCAGAAGTTGTCAGTTTCATTCCTAATCTTGCCACTTCCTTTAAATTGACAAACACTGGAGATGTGATCGGAACAATATACAATGATGGTCAAAGCGGGGCTGCGGGCGTTCTGGGCAAGTATCCATCGTTAATACCCATTAATGTAACCGTCATCGATAGTACAGGCATCGCTTCGAATTACTCCTTAAAAGTAATAGATAATGAAATGCAAATGCCCGTATATACGGCCATCGGTATCGCTACACTCATGGCTTCCAATGGCCCCATGACCGGAGATTATTCTTACAAAATCAACGTCGATATCCAAATAAAAAATCACAAAACATTTCACATATCAAAAGTAGTTGGCAGGGCAGCTAATCCTTATGAAGAAATGTTTCGAACTTTCAATATCATGGATGAGCTGCTGAACAATCCTATTGAATCCCTGTCCTTTGAAAAGTTGGATGCACATATACAGATCAATGAGTTTACCGATTATGCTATCATTGAATCTGTTCAACTTTTAAAAACAGATATCGAAACAGGCTCCGTTCTGCCGGTTCAACTTACAATTAATCCCTTCAGGGGATCGCCGTTTATGCAAATCATCGATTTTGAGATTCCAGATCAACTTTCTCCTGGCAAATACCGATTTGTGATTGCGGATGCTCCAGCATATAAATCGATTCTTAACTCCCGAAACTTATCAGCCTTTAATCACCGAAACATTGATGATTATTTGGATGAACTTATGCTCGGCGGATCAGAAAACTATCTCCACATTATCCTGGCAAAACCTGTTAAGGATATTAATCTTGGACACGGTATACTTCCCAATTCTCCGCCTTCTCTTCAATCCCTGATGAACACCTCCGGATTAGATACGGAGACGAAAACCGTTCGAAATGTCATTCTGTCAAAAGATATTCCATATCCTTATCAAATTAATGGGTTTAAGGAGTGTGAAATCGTGGTTCGAAATCCATTAAAAAACAAGAAATATTGAGGAGATTACAGGATGAAACAGTCGTGTACAGTTCTGTTTTTGTTTCATATGTTGCTGGCAAGCTGTTTGGCGGTATCAACGGAAATTGTTAGCCTTAACAGATCAACAGATTTTATCGACGGAAAACTGACTTCTGTCCAGGTTGATCCTGACGGAATAATATCGCTTTCAAATAAAGTAAAAACTCTTTGGGAAACTGAAGATGAGATTACAGTATTTGCTTTAGCTATGGATTACGGAAAAAACATAATTGCTGGTACGGGTAACCAGGGAAAAATTTATAAAATTTCCGATAAGGGCGAACCGCTTTTACTTCTTGATTCTCCTGAAATTGCCATCCTTTCGCTCTATTGCTCCTCTAACGGAAATATTTATGCTGGAACAGCACCGGATGGAATAATCTATCGAATATCTCCAAAAGGAGACGTGGACATCTTTGCAAGAACAGAAGCTCACTATGTTTGGGGTATTGTCCAGGATTCAGTTGGTAATATATGGGCAATCACCGGCGATAAAGGAAAAGTGATAAGATACTCAGGTAACGGTGAACCTCAAAAAATATTTGAACTTGATGCTGAACATGCCAGATCCATTGCATCAGCAACCTCATGCATATGGATTGGGACTGCAGATCCTGCCGTAGTCTACCGGATCGAAAAAGATGATATTCAGGCTGTTTATGACGCCAGAGAGAGTGAAATCAATGCCATTGCCGTTGCATCTGACAATACCGTTTACTTTAGTGCCATTGCATCATCCACAATCAGTGGAATGGAAATCCGCCCCGGAATGGCTTTGAAACCGAACATCCCTTCTCAGGTCAATTCAGAGGTAAGTACCATATATAAAATATCACCGCATGGACACATTGAGGAGTGGTGGTCAACCTCAGCAGTACCGATATTCGACCTTACGATTATTGATGCGAATCCCACAGTAGCATGCGGAGGAAATGGATATTTATTCAAGATTCTTTCAGCAAATCAAGCTGCTCTTCTCGCGTCACAGTACAATCATCCCGTCACAACGCTCCTGTTCTCGGATAACAGGTTGATTGGAGGTACTTCTTCGAAATGCGGTGTTTTTACATTATCCCAGACCATGAGTGAATCAGGTGTTTATGAAGCGGAAGTTTATGATGCAGGTATTCCCGTTGAGTTCGGAGTTTTCATGCTGACGGGAAGGAACATTTCTGATAGTTCGTGTAGCATCGAAACCAGAAGCGGCAACCGTAAAGAGCCTGATGAATACTGGTCTGATTGGCAACCACTGCAAAAAGATGGCGACGTTCAGCGGATTCAGAGTCCAGCAGCCCAATTTTTTCAATGGCGACTGACGATGACTGAAACAAAGACCGGTGATGCACCTTTTCTGGAATCGGTCGAATTTTCTATCTCTAAACCTAATAGAGCCCCTCGAATTACCGAGTTGATTGTATATCCGGTTTCCAAGGGGGTTCTTATGGATCAGCCCGGAAGTACAGGGAAAATGTTCCGTCAGGAGTTTCCTGATGGTACGCGCTTGGAGTATATATTTCGACCCAAAGGTGGTGATTATGGAATTCCGAAAGGTAGATGGTTTAAATTGCGTGGCATGCGCACTGTGACTTGGACGGTTATCGATCCTGATGATGATCAACTATCGTTTGATATTTCCATTTCTCCTTGTGGACAAAACAAATGGACCTCCCTTGAGATCGATTATTCTGATCCCATATATTCCTTCGATAGCACAGCTTTTCCTGATGGGCTTTACCAAATTCGAATCCAAGCATCCGATAAAATTGACAATTATGAAGGATCCATACGCAATGACACGAGAGTTTCAAAGAGTTTTACAATCGATAACACCCCCCCTGAATTTTTTGATCTCAAATCGTACCGACATGATCAGAACTCATCCGACGTAGTATTTACCGGTATTATCAGCGACAATTTAACCCGTATTGCAAAACTCGAATATTCTGCAGATGCGGACAATTGGTTTCCGTTCAACGGTAAAGACCGTCTTGTAGACTCTCAAAGGGAACCTTTTGAAGTTATTGTGCATTTCAAAGAAATTCCAACTGTGATATATCTTCGCGGAACGGATGAACATGAAAATGTGGGAACAGCTGCAGTAAATGTTCTTCCAGAGTCACGATCTAAATAGAGAGGAGTGTGAAAACCATGATGAAAAGAACTGCATGTCATGCACTTTTATTTGTATTCGCCATTGTTTTTATCCCGGCCACATGGGCAGGGATGTACTGGGAATCTCAAGTTATTTCAACGGGTGTTCCAGGAGCTGGTGAGGGCGTCAAAGTTACAAAAAATTACCAGACCGATTTTGCTTTGCGAACAGATAATGACGATGGTATTACAATCTTTAATTTTGAAACGGGAATTTTCTATTCCATTGATCCTGAAAAGAAAACCTACTCTGAAACAAAATTAGACGAGATGTTCAAACCAGATGATGAATCCGCTCAATTTGCGCAATCCTTTATGAAGCAAATGGCAGAAAACATGTCCATTAAGAAAACCGATGAAACTAAAGAAATTAATGGTTACAACTGTACAAAATATATTGTCACAATAATGGGAATGGATACGATTCAGTGGGTAACTAAAGATATCGAAGGATATAAGGAACTTCGTGAAGCAGCAAGCAAATATGCTGAAAAGCTGAAAAACAATCCGCAACTGAGCAGTATGTTGGGTATGGGTGAAGCCTACAAGGAAATCGATGGTTTTCCCATTAAAACGACATCAGAGATGGGACCAGTAAAAAGTGAAACTACGGTAATCAAGGTCGAAATGAAAGATCTCGATAAATCTCTTTTTTCTATTCCAGAAGGCTATGCCAAGGTAAAAAGTACATTTTAAAGCTTCGAAACCACTGCTTCCTATTGATTGGAATTGCTGTTTTGCTTTAATTGACAGGATTCTTGCGGTAATTTAATATCACGTCGTGAATCTAAATTTTCAGAAGTTCTCTTTGAATCAAAAACAACCTAAAGGTATTTTGTTCAGAAATGTAGAAATGGTGTCACTTGATACGGGTTGCTTCCGATCGGATCTTAAACCTGTTATTAAAGAGAATTTACTTTTAATTTCTTTGGACGGAAAAGATATTGCGACACTTAAATGTTTGCCAGTGGAAGTTGAATATCTTGCGCTTGGCTTTCTTTACTCATCAGGAATACTAACATCTATCGCGTCTGTACATTCCATTACTAGCACATCATCTCCCTTAAACGTGAAGATTAAATCTATTGATCCTGATTGTATTGCCCATAAGATTTATCTTACACAATCTGCAAACATTGAAGCACAGAATAAAATACTGTTTAAAAGTATGGAAAATTCTTCGACACATGGACTTCAATCAAATTTCGCTATCGATATTCCACAGCTTAGAAAATTGTGGGAACTCATTAAGATGGAAGATGCGGAGTTTCGTGCGATTCTTGGCGTATCCGTGGCTATCTTGTGCAGCAGACATGAACTGCTGTACATTTCATTCGATATCAACCACAATAATTCCATTGACCGTATTGCTGGAAGATGTTTTAGCGACGATATATCGATGAATGATAAATTCGTATACTGCTCAGGGCGATTCTCTTCCGAAAACATATCAAAACTAAGTCGGATTGGAGTTCCGATTATCATTTCATCGCTTACTCCGACAAATACGGCTATAGATCTGGCGGATACGGTCGGCATTACACTATTAACAACTTCAAGTGCCAAAGATATAACCATATATACACATTCAGAACGAGTGACAAGCATGTAATAAGGTATCGAGCAGATTGATATTCTGCTCGATGTCAAATGGGACAAAATCTAGGAAAGCAAATAATCCACAAGTGCATCAGCGGATAACAATGATCCTGTGGCATTTTGTATTTTTTCTCGCCAGGGAATCCAACCAGCAGGTCGAATATAGTACGAAACAACAAAATTAAACAACTCCGGCCCAGGATAACGTCCGAACTTATTTTCAAAAGCTTTTATGGTATGAAGTGCCATCACATCCATTAAAAGATAATTTTGAGTGTAAAGAGGGTGCGTTGTAAAAAGTGTGTTACCTGCCCATCCTGAATTTTCAGGTGGGCGAATCCCTGTATATTCTTCTAAAAGATCAGCATGTTTTTCTCTGAGATTTTTTTCATTCCTATAAGCAGACCATTCCAGAAGGCATGTGCATGCTATACGTCGAAACCATGCGATTCGGGATATCTTGTTCAAAAACAACATCTGTTCTGTTTCTTCCGGTGTCAATGCAAAATGTTCCTGAAGAAAAGCAGGTTGGTGGACAAAACGTTCAAAAATTCCTGCAACACCTTCCCAGAAAAATGCTGGATCACCTGAAGCGACCAGATAGGATGAGGTATCTAACAAACTGCCGTGAATTCCATGTCCAAATTCATGGAAAAGCGCGTCGTACCATTGAAGACCATCTCTCGGATTGGCTAAAATTCGAATATCCTTGCCGTACTCGATACCCATGCATAATCCACCATAAGGAATATCCTTGACAATTACCTGAATGGGCAATTTTTCTAGGTTCCCACCAGCGGATGTCAGGGCTTTATTAAAAATAGGAATTATCTGTGCTTTAGGAAACCGCTCAGGTTCGGGAGCTGGCATCAACCGATGGAAATAATACCCGAGATCCCAGGTTTCCAGTTTTTCAACTCCCAACTTGATTCTTGCGTTTTCCAATGTTTCATTCCAAAGCAAATCCGTGGATTTTTTTACTGTATCAAACAACCCTCGAAGTTCTTGTTCATCTAGATCCTGGAAAAAAAATCCCATTTCTATGTAATCTTTGTATCCAAGTTTTTTTGCTAAAGAGTTTCGCGTTTGTATCAGATCCTTGACACCCTCTTCAATATCATCGTCAAGTTTTTTACCCGCCCAGTATGCTTTCTTTCTTAAATCACGATTTGGAGAGGATTCTAAAATCTGTCCCAGTTCACTTCGGCTATATGACTTTGCGGCTATCTCAGGCTGAAACGCAACGATTACTGATTCAAGATCATTAGCTTTTTTAAATAATTCTGGGTTATTTTCTACCTTGGCAGCGAGAAAATCCCTGTAAAAAATTTGAGTCCTTCGGTGTGTTCTTGGATCTGTAACCTTGTCTTTCCAGTGCCTGATGACATCCATATGGCGATCATTTAAAAAAACCTTCATGGAATCCTCATTAATTTTTTCCAGATTTTCATGAGGTTCGCCGATCAATCGATTAAAACTAGCAATGCCTCTACGGTAACCAATAGTTTTTAATGTGTCGTCCAGTTTATCCAAAAACGCCTCAAATGCTGTTTCTGTTGAAATATTTTGCATGTCATCCATTTCGCTTCTCCCTTTAAGATTACTGTAAATATCACTCCGGATTAACAATCAGCACAGGTCCCAGATGTTTAATTTGTGGTTCGATCTGTTGAGCAGGACCGACGATTGTAATAACGATATCGTCAGGATGGATATACTTCTGAGCAACGGTGAGAACATCCTCTTTCGTCACATTATTAATATATCTCGGATACATAGTTATA
>JAFGJC010000326.1 GCA_016929305.1 candidate division CSSED10-310 bacterium
CGTCGCAATACTTACATCCGTGCTGGCACGCATGATAAGGTGCGGTGCGGTATCTGGATGTAAAATAGGTGTCGGGGAGAAGTTCTTTCTTAAGAGCTGATTTTATCTGCTTATAGTGACGATGTATCATTTCTTGATCAATACTATCAAGTTTTCTTGCAAATGAACAATAAAGCAACACCGGCAACAGCTAAAACCGCTCCGATAACTTCTTTCATGGCAACCTTTTCTTTAAAAATCAAGATTGCCGGAGGGATAATAAGTATTGGAACGATCGCCATAATCGTGGATGCAACGCCTGTTACTGTATATTGAATGGAAAGCAGCGAAAAAGAAACACCCAGAAACGGACCAAAAAACGATCCGACAGAGATTCTTATCATGGCATCGCGGTTTGATAGCGATTTTATGACACTTGACCATGACCGTAGAAAAACGAATAAAATTGAGAAACCGATCATTCCAGCGATAATCCTGATTTGAGTTCCAGCGAATGCATCATAAGGTTCTGTTTTTGATAGTGGGTTATTGAGAGACATTCCATACTTGCTAAGAACAAGGCCGACGGCTTGTCCGAGAGAACCGCCAAAAGCAAACAATATCCCTGAAAAAGAATAGTTCAATCTCATGTTAGATTGTTTGGGTTTCCGGTCAAGTATTACCATGCAGATTCCTACAAGCGTCAGAAACATACCGGCCAATTGATGAATTGTCATATGTTCATTCATCATCATCCACCCGATCAGGGCTGTCAACGGAGGGACTGATGACATGATCAGCATTGATATACGTGAACCAATAATAACGAAAGCTTGAAATAATAGTAAATCACCTATAACAAATCCGATTAACCCAGACAGACTTAACCAAAACCATACGGCAGCATTGGCATCCAAAGGTAAAATTTGACCACGATAAATCCAGGTGAACACACTTAAAAATAAAAACCCAAGTATAAGACGGATTAAATTGACGGGCAGTGAACCAACGCGTTTCCCTGCTGATTCAAATGCCATCGCGGTTATTGTCCAGCAGACAGCAGTTAGAAGAGCGGCAATTTCACCTAAATATGTCATGAAAATTCCCCACCTTCATAACTGCCTTTATCACGAATTTCACATAAAATGAAATGTGTTTTGTTGTCTGAGGATTTATTCATGAGTTTCCAGGGTGCGATAAACAGGAATGCTTTGAAAAAGATAAGCTGGTAAACCTAATTCAATCAAGATAAAATTGCTGTTTCGGCAGATTGTTTTCATAGGAAGGGTATAGTAATGCCGGAAGCGAATTCAGCGGAATTGCAGATTAACGAACCGGAAACAAAAAAACTGGGTACTTTTCTGGGAGTATTCACGCCGTCTATACTCACGATTCTTGGCGTCATCATGTATTTGCGGTTTGGCTGGGTTATTGGAAATGAAGGATTATTCAACACATTATTGATCGTTGCTCTTGCCAACAGTATTACTCTTATCACTGCGCTGTCGGTGTCTGCAGTTGCTACAAACATGCGCTTGGGTGTTGGTGGCGCATAATACTTAATATCGCGCAGCCTTGGATTGGAAATCGGTGGAGCTATAGGATTACCACTCTTTCTTTCTCAAGCCCTGTCCATCACTCTGTACTCGTTCGGTTTGGCAGAATCCTTCCGTTTCGTATGGCCGGAAATACCCCTGATGCCTACGGCGGCAATAATAGTAGTTGCGATTACGCTTCTTTCCTTGCGCAGCGCAGCATTTGCTTTGAAAGCGCAAATACCAATTATGATCGGTATTGGATTATCGATCGCAGCATTATTTTCAGGAGTCAATTTTCGCTTGACTGATCCCGCACTGCTAACGAGTTCTCATCCAGAGTCGCCAGGATTTTGGGTAGTATTTGCTGTTTTCTTTCCTGCAGTCACGGGTATATTGGCAGGAATCAGTATGTCTGGCGACCTCAAAGATCCCCAAAAAGCCATCCCCAGGGGAGCTATTGGTGCTGTTCTTGTCGGTTTTGCTGTCTATATGTCCGTGCCTTTTATACTTACATTTGCCGGACCCGATATGTCTGATATTTTTAAGCAGTACCCGGGGCTTCAATCGGTGTTAAAACAGAATACCGGCTTCAGAGAATTATTACGAAACGACTCACTGGTCTGGACGCGCATTGCATCTTTTTCCTGGTTGATTTTTCCTGGTCTTTGGGGTGCCATTCTTTCGTCAGCCATCGGCAGCATTCTAAGTGCTCCACGAACGCTGCAAGCATTGGCTATGGACAGAATCGTTCCTAAAATATTCAGCGTACGATCCAAGAAAAATGGTGAACCCTGGGTGGCGTTGCTGTTTTCTTCAGCTATCGCGCTTCTTACCGTATTGCTCGGTGACCTTAATGTCGTGGCTCCCATACTCACAATGTTCTTTCTCACAACCTATGGAATGGTAAATTTAGTCGCCGGCCTGGAAAGTCTTGTCGGGGATCCTTCCTATAGACCTCAATTAAAAATACCATGGTATCTCTCGCTTATCGGAGCTATCGGGTGTTTCTGGGTTATGTTTCTCATCAATAAATTTGCCTTTGCCGTTGCACTCCTTATCGAAAGTGTTCTCTGGTTTTATCTAAGACGGCGAGCCCTTCAGACAACATGGGGTGATATTCGGCGAGGTTTCTGGATGGCCATTACTCGATATGCCCTGATCATGCTCAAACGTTTTCCAGAGAAACCCCGTGCCTGGCGCCCCAATATCCTCCTGTTTGCCGGAGATGTTGAAAAACGAATTGATTTGGTAAATTTCGCGAACTGGTTTGGGCAAAACAAAGGACTTGTCACCGTGTGTAATATGATCGTGGGTTCGATCGAGAGCAATATCAACAAAATTGAAACCTTGAAAAAATCGATGGATAATTTTCTGGAAGAACAGCAGCTTATTGCTTTCAGTGAAGTCGATGTTGTTCAAGATTTCGAAACAGGCATACTTGATATTACACAGTCAAACGGCATGGCTGGTCTGGAGTCAAACACACTGATGTTTGGCTGGACAGAAAAAATGGACCGTCTGTCTTCCTATCTTCGCATCATGCGTCAGGTTGAACAATTACATAAGTCTATGATTATTTGCAGAATCAACCCCAAAACCATTTATCGAAGAACCAAGAAAATCGATTTATGGTGGGGCGGTCAGCAACGTAACGGTGACCTGATGCTGCTGCTGGCACACCTGCTTTCTCTTAATCCAGAATGGCATCGTTGCCAGATTACCATCAAAAGTATTGCCCGTTCAGATCATGAAAAAATAGAAACAGAATCACAGTTAGACAAAATGATTCCTGAAATAAGAATCGAATGCAAACGAATTGTGTATCTTGTACCGCCTGAAACTAACGTATTGGATATTATTCACAGAGAATCCCGTTCCGCAGAAGTAAATTTTTTAGGTCTTGCGCTACCTGACCCAGGATTTGAACTGGAGTACGCAATGCGATTAAAACAGATCGTCGATGGTTTAGGGACAACAGTTCTGGTTCGAAATTCAAGCATGTTTATCGGAAATCTCGTAAATTAAAACGCCATTCCTTTTGGGGGAATGACGTTCGGTATTAATATGACTATGTGTTCTAGGAAACGATAATAGTGATATTGGCCTGACCGTTTCCGGAAGTCAAATTGAGTTTACTCATTAGCAGTTTCGACAAAGATTCTTCAAGGGAGAGATCGTGATACACGTTTTTAATGGTTTCAACTTTTGATGGTTTCCCTTTGGAGTTTACATTCAGTACAAGGATTAATCGACCGGGAGGGTATGATTTTAAAAGGGCATCGATTTCTGTAGATAAAGCTTCCAATGCAGAGATGACTTCCGCTGAGTTTATCTGCCCAGAAACCATAGAACAGTGAAAAGAGACGGATCGGACAGGTAACTTGCAGGGTTTGTTCTGGTTATGGTTTTCTTTGTATTTTATCGGCTCCAGATCATATTCGTCTTTCACAGATAACAGCTCACTGCTTGATGATACTAAAGTCCCTGAAGGTGCCTGCTGAGGTATTGCTGCTGGTAATGACAACCGTCCGCATACTTTCTTCTCGTTGCATTCACCAAAAATCCCTTCGTATTCTACCATTTCCGGCAAATTGACGGGTATATGTACGGTTTGTCTGTTGCCGTCAGCATCACATCTGATTTCTTCGGTAACGGCGATGAAGGCTGTGTATTGACTCATAATTCGGTAGGTGATTCCGAGTTCTGTGATTTCCTTTACGATATCATTACTGGGACCATCATACATTTTTGACATAAGTGTTTTTATCCGGGTTCGAGCCCATAGAGTTTCTAAGACGTCATGACGAGGTTGTTTTTCTGGAAGTGTTGCGTCTATTTCCTGATACCAGGGTTTCCCTGCAATTTTTCCATGGATGACGATGGTGGCTTTCCCTGGATTTCCGTATCTTCCGTGAAGAATGACAGGCTGTGATGAAAACAGATCCGGAATGGCAGCCGGGGATACATCTTGAACATTCAATCCATTCCAATTGATAAAAATATCGGTAAGAAGCGGATTCCGAATGCGCTCGTAAAATAGATTTACAGCTTTTTCAGTATCTTCATCCGGTCTCACATACTGAACAAATCCACGACCTGTTTCAGCCATCCGGTCGAGAAGGTAATGATTAACGCTAGTACCTACTCCAAATGAAAAAAGCCGAGCATTATTTAGTCGGGATTCAATAGCTGCCAGAATCTGTGTTTCATTGCCGATGTAACCATCCGTCATGAACAGAACAAATCTTAACTTTTGGGGATCTCGAGGATAATCAAGAGATGCTTTAATGCCTTCAATCATCTGTGTACCTCCGGAACCTTGCATCGCATCGATATATGTCATCGCTTTCTTAATGTTTTGCGGTGTATTGGAAAGGGGATAAGGTGAAAATTGTGAGGCGGCCGAAGAAAACCTTATGATTTGAAACGAATCTTCGGGATTCATATTGGCAATGGCATGTTTCATTGCTTCTTTTGCTTTTGTGATGGGAGCTCCGGACATGGATCCGGAACAGTCCACTACGAAAAACATTTCTTTGGGAGTGATTTCACCTTGATCAAAATCCGCTTGAGGTTGAATAACGAGAGAAAAAAAACCGCCATTGGATCCGGCATGGGTCAAAAGGGCGGATTCCGGTGATTTCCCAGCAATGTTGTATCGAAGAATGAAATCTTTATTGGGCACGGTGTCATTTTCTTGGAGTTC
>JAFGJC010000327.1 GCA_016929305.1 candidate division CSSED10-310 bacterium
TTCATTTCCTCGGCCCGATACCATATCCTGAAGTCATCTCCGAAATCAGGTGTCTTGATGTTGCTCTCATACCTCATCTGGACAATCCAATAAGCAGAAATATGGATCCAATGAAATTGTATCTGTTTCTGGGACTCGGTATTCCCATTGTTTCGACGAGGTTTTCAGGAATAGAAAAATTCGGTGAGTTTATTCACGTCGGTAACGATGCTGAATCGATCATTCATATGATCAATAAGGTGTTAAATCAAGATTCATCTGATCTTAACAGTTGGAGGGAAAAAGTTCTGTTGTTTTTAAAGGATCACACATGGGAAAACAGAGTGTCAGACATTTTCAATGCTATTGACAATATGCGGTGACAAGAGTTCTCAGATTATGATGAGTAAAGATCTTTCAATAATAATAGTGAATTACAATACAAGATCGCTTCTTACGCATTGCCTTGATTCCATTACAAAGTACACGAAACAAATCAATTACGAGATAATCGTTATTGATAACGGATCCACGGACGGCTCTGTTGAAGAATTGAGAGATAACTACCGTGATAAAATTATTTTCATTGATGCAGGGAAAAACCTCGGATTTGGTGTCGCTAATAATCTTGGATTTAGAAGCAGTACCGGTAAAATTCTATTATTTCTGAATTCTGACACCGAAATTTTCGATGATGTTTTTTCGGTGATGTTTCATTTCATTATATCGAAACAAGACTGTGCCATCTGTTGCCCTCAGTTAATTTACCCTGACTTTCGGGATCAGTTTTCTTACGATACATTCATTACACCCTGGAAATTCTTCAAAAGTTTAGGTTTAAAAGAACTTGTGCCACGAAAAATCCGTTCTTATTTTTCTCACAACCAAGACAAGAAATTATCAGAAAACCTTATTCCCTTCGTTGTTGAGAGACCAAGAGGTGCCTGCTTCATGATCCGCCGGGATGTTTTTGAATCATCGGGTATGTTCGATCCTCGTTTTTTTATGTTCTGTGAAGAAGTTGATCTTTCTCGCAGAGTCATGGAAGCGGGGTGGAAAAATTATTTCTTGCCGATGTGCAAAGTCATTCATCATTGGGGAGGCAGCACTGCCAAGGTTTCAGCAACTATTGACATGATCCACACTCAAAGTAACTACAAGTATTTCGAAAAATACTACGGATTAAAAGGAGTTCTTTTTCTAAGAAGTTTATATTGTTTTAATTTTCTTATAAAACTGGCAGGATTATGTATCGGTGGTCTATTTGGTTTATATTCGCGCCGCGAAATGATCAGTATAGTTAAAGCGAGATGGCGCCGTATGGTTATTCGTTTTTAGGATGTCGCTATGTATAAGATACTAGACTCTCTGATTTTACCATTAAAAAGTTGTCAAATTCTCGATCAAAACAATTCGGATCTGGGAGCAATCGATTGCGCAGCATGTCAATGCACTCATACACGGGCTGCAGAAGCTGTATTTCCTTTTGCTGTGAGCTATTCTTTCAATCCATCCCGCGAATCACTCACGTCAACTCTGCTACTGGGTGATTGGCTGATAAAACACCAGCAGTCTGATGGATCGTGGAAAGAAACACCTCAGGAATGGAATGGAACGACCGTATTTCAACTCATGTCCATGGCAGCCGCTCAGCAAGTCATTAGGGCTGCTGGCCAGCAAACAGGCTACCATTGGGACATCGCCATAAAAAAAGCTGCCGAATGGATTGTTGAGCACATGAGTGATCGGAAAACTAATATCAATTATTCTGCATCAGGCGCTGCTGCGTTGGCTTTAACAACATTCTGTTTGTCGGATAAACGGCTCGAAGAAGTATCTGATTTTCTGGCTCAGATCGTTTTATCATACATCAATAACGATAATCTGTTAGTGGGTGAAGGCCCCTATTTGAAGGGCTTTGGACGAATCGGAATCGACCCCGGTTATAATGTGGAAATGAGTTATGGTGCCCTTGCTCTCTATGCAAAACTCAGGAAAAGGTTCGATATCCTTGAAAGACTAGTTGAAATTGTAAAAACGAATCTTTGGTTTATATTTCCTGACGGTTCTCTAGATGGGTCATGGGGAAGCAGAGGTTATAAGTGGACAGGTTACGGCAGCAAAACAGCTCACGGAGCCATCTTGACTCTCGGACTCCTTGCCGAATACGATCCCGTTTTCAAAGCTTATTTTACACGTGTATTGATGTGTAACAAAGAATCGATTCTTGATAATGGTATGTTTGGATATGGACCCCATCACCGGTTTTTCAATCATATTAAAGCTTGTAACTATCCGACATTTAATCGTGCCAATGCGCTCGCTTTTGCAATTCAATTCGGAAATCTGCCGGACAGTGTTCCGAAACCTGATCTGAATCTTCCGCTCCCCGAAAACGAAGACAAGATTTTTCCGTCCATAAACATCATCGAACTGCGAAAAAAAACTTCTGCGATTTCTCTAAGTGCCTTAACTCCTCTACCTATACAATCCAGCATCATCATGAAAACATATGATTTTTTTAAGAATCACCGTTTGCCTGTACCGGGATTCCTAAAATCAAAAATCACGGATAATTTCGAAAAGTTATGGAACAAACTAGATTTTCATCGGCCATCTGGTGGTGCACTGACATACTGGTGGCATGAAGCAATAGGAGCCGTGCAACTCGCGAATTCAACGAAATACATACCCATCGAAAAAATGCACATGCCTGCTGTTGGTGACCAGGGATGTATTACACCAAGATTAGAATATTCGAATGGCTTCGGAATATACTCAAATCTATACGAAATTGATGCTAGTTATACTATCAAAGAAGACAGCAATCAGGTGATCACAGAATTTTCGGGGCATTTACGGAAAGATACCTTTGCGCGTTCGGGTATATCATATATTCTTCGATACTGCTTTGAAAACGATTGCATCACAAAAACTTGGCGAATACATGGACCTGCAACAGTTGAAAATATTACTATTTATGAACCGATAGTTTTTCATCCTATGGCTGCATTTGAAAAATCCGAAAATCATGTGGCGATTTTCACATCCAAAGGTACTATTGAACTGAAGCTTGAACAACCCAATCTAAGCCTTCGCATCATGCAACCTGTATTAAGCCTGTTCCCATTTTATCGTGTATTGCCCATCATATTGTCACCGAAGAATAATCCTGACAATAAAACTACCGTCCAAACTTATAGTTATCGCCTTATAATAAATTAAAATGCGGATTTCAATTTTATCTTGGGATTTATCTCACAACTGTCTGGGACGGGCTATGGTGTTAGCGCAATTGCTTAAGCCATTTCATGATGTGCAAATAATTGGTCCGAAATATGCCGATAGAATCTGGTATCCGTTTCCCGATGATTTAGTGCCAATAACCGCTAGAAAAGCGCTTCGATATCCTGCTTACAAGAAACTTAAGGAAGAACTTGCTGCTTGTGCTGATGGTGATGTTATATACGCTGTAAAACCTCGACCATCAAGTTTTGGTATCGGATTGGAAATCGCTTCAAGAAACAACAAACCTCTCATACTGGATATTGATGATGATGAAATATTTTTATTTCATTTATATGAGAAGTTTTGTCTCGGTATCTTTGGTATCTTTTCGCCTGACGGATACTATCACACGAAGAAAATGCAGTCTTTAATCCCGCAATCAGATTGCATCACCGCCGCTTCTGAATATTTTGCGAATCGATTCGGAGGGTTTTTGATTCCGCATGCCCGTGATCATGAATTTTTGAATCCTGATTTATTTAATAAAGACAGACTTAAACGGAAATTTGGATTGCATGACTATTTCGTAATAATGTTTCTAGGAACTCCCAGACCTCATAAGGGCATAGAAACGATTATTTCCGTGATGAAACACCTTAGACATATCAATCCAATTCTGGCGCTTATTGGCGCAGATAAAAAGCGGATGTATGTGAGATTTCTGAATTGTCTTGGTAAGCAATTTATTTATACATATCCCGAAATAAAGTTTTCTGAAATACCTCGATATCTCGCGATCGCTGATCTGGTTGTCCTTTTTCAAAAACATGGAGGCAAGAGTGTCGGGCAGGTTCCAGCGAAAATAATTGATGCCATGATGATGGAAAAACCGATTATTGCATCAACAGCCTCACATGATCTTGAAAACATCTTACATAACTGTGGATGGATCATTGATTACAACTCCATAGAAAAATTGAAAAATACCATTCTTGAAATTCATGCTAATCCCGCTGATGCCCAGCGAATAGCAAAAAACGCAAGATTGAAAGCCATAGAAAGCTATAGTTTAGAGGCTAACTATTCAAAAATGAAGCAAGTGATCGAATCTGTGTCGCCGCCGTAATTGCTGCAAAATCTTCGCGTGAACGGGAAAAGCCTGTCTAAATCCAGTATATTTGTCTGACTCAGTTTCCTACATCATAATTGCCCGTTCCATTTTGCCTGCGAAGCCTTTTCCGTTATAATCCACACGGGAAGTGACGATTTTTGAGGTAGCCTATGTTTCGAAATGGCGTCTTATTTATTATACAAAATTTACCTCTGCCAAGAGACAGGAGGGTTCTTCAGGAAGCCTCTGCGGTAAGTGAACGTGGTATCCCTGTTTATGCAATATGCCCAAGAGGTTTAGGTAAAAAGTTACCTCTCCATGAAGTACTGCCTGGCAATATTCATGTCTATCGATATCCCAATCCACCGATTACAAAAAACAAGTTCAGTTACTTTTTTGAATTCACATATTGTTTCTGCATCACGTTTATCATTTCTTTTTGGATATTTATCCGCCGTGGATTTCGAATTATCCATACAGCAAATCCTCCAGATACCTTTTTCCTGCTGGCACTTTTTTATAAGTGTTTTTTCGTGAAATTCATCTATGATCAGCACGATCTATGTCCCGAATTATATCTCCATAAATTCGGAGCATCGAAAACAAAATTTCTGTTAAAGGCACTCTATTGGCTTGAAAAAGGAAGTTATCACTTTGCAGATCATGTCATCGTACCAAACGAATCATATGAAGAAATCGCGATTACCCGCGGAAAATTAAACCCTGACAAGGTATCAATAGTAAGATCCGCACCCGATTTAGATCAATTTTCGTTTTACTCACCGAACGAAAAACTGAAAGAGGGAGCTAAATATTTGTTACTCTATCTTGGAGTCATGGGATCCCAGGATGGTGTCGACATATTGCTGCACGCTTTTGCACAAATGCTGATTTTGAAAAAGGAATCCAGAAACGATTTTTTACTCGTGCTTTTGGGTGATGGAGAGTGTAAAGGAGCACTGGAAAAACTAAGTAGTGATCTTGAAATCAATGATCGTATCAGATTTCTTGGATTTACAACCGGTCGCACACTTTTTGAATATCTCTCAAGCGCTGATATTGGAGTAAGTCCGGACTTGCCGACAAACTTTAACAATTTATCCACCATGAACAAGGTCATGGAGTATATGGCATATGGATTACCGGTTGTTGCCTTTGATCTAAAAGAGACACATCGGTTAGCAAGTGAAGCGGCAATGTATGTGAAAAATCCTACTTTTCAATCACTGGCTGAAAGTATTTTGGAGTTGTTACAGGATACTGAGCGAAGAAAAAAGATGAGTTCAATTGGTAAAAATCGTGTGGCTGATATTTTCAATTGGCGATTCAGCCGTAACCATCTGGAAATTGTCTACAAAAATCTGAAGGTTTGATTTTTCAAGCGTGATCCTACACAAAAAAAAGCATTTTACTCTCACCTCACCCATTTCATGAAAGGATTAAGGCTAGTAATCGACACGTGAAGGAAGTAGAATAGCGATGTTCACCTAATGTTTTGATGTAATCGTTAGAGTCAATAGATGCTAAAACAACACAAAATACTCGTGAGAAATACGCTACTGACTGCTGATATTCTTGTCATTTTACTTGCATTTTTTTTGAGTTTTCGATTCCGACAAATGCCCTTTTTCATGGATGCGAAAACTGTTTATTTCAATACCCACTACTGGATGGGAATTGTAGCGGTTCCCGTTTGGTGTTTATTCCTCTATTTTCAGGACATGTATAAATCCCAGCGAATTTTATCTTACACAATAATTTTTTGGCGTCTTATAAAAACAACTTTTACTAGCGCTCTGATCCTAGGCAGTCTTGTATTTATTTTCCAAATCAAATCCTTCAGCCGGTCACTCTTTATCATCTTTCTAACCGTAAGTCTTATAATGCTGACACTTGAAAGAGTTCTAATCAAAGCTGTATCAAATTCGATACGTAAACGAGGTTATAATTTTCGAAATATCCTTCTCGTTGGAAAACCCAACTCCGTAAAAAAACTCGTTGGACGCATAGAACAGCATCCAGAATGGAGTTTGAGAATACTTGGATATCTGGTACCTGCTGACAGTAAAAACAATGATGACTCTGTTTCAGAAATACCACGATTAGGTACGAGTCACGATTTAATCCGGATTGCACAGAACAACGTTATCGACGAGATTATCTTTTGTATTGATTCACACAATCTTGATGCTCTGGACCGGGAATTACATATTTGCGAAGAAATGGGGATTCGTACCCATATTGTTGCGGATTTTTTTAAATTGCTGATTGCAAAAACAGAGCTTGGATATCTTGAGGATATCCCCCTATTGACATTCACAACGACTCCTCATAGGGATTTCCACCTGTTTATTAAGCGCCTGATGGATCTGTTTTTATCAGCAATACTATTAATTCTTTTCATGCCATTAATGATATTTATTGCCATTCTTATCAAGCTTGATCCTGCGAAAGGTCCTGTTTTATTTAAGCAAACCAGAGTAGGAGTCAATGGGCGGCTATTTCAGTTATTGAAATTTAGATCGATGGTGGTTGGTGCAGAAAACCTTTTACCGAACCTGCAAATTATCAATGAAATGAATGGTCCTGTTTTTAAGGCTACCAAAGATCCAAGAATTACTCGAACGGGAAAGTTACTACGCAAATACAGTCTCGATGAATTACCTCAACTTGTAAATGTATTCAAAGGTGATATGAGTCTTGTGGGACCTCGTCCGCCTTTGCCAAAAGAAGTTGAGATGTATGAACGATGGCAGCGTCGCCGTCTTTCCATGAAACCTGGGTTGACGTGTATTTGGCAAATCAGTGGGCGCAATGAAATAGATTTTGAAGAATGGATGCGGATGGATTTAGACTATATTGACCATTGGACATTGGGTCTTGATCTTAAAATACTGATTAAAACGATTCCGGCGATTCTATCAGGAAAAGGAGCTCGATAAATAATGCTATCATGGCATCTTGTCGTATTAGCAGGGGGATCAGGTCAACGATATCTGAGTTCCGAACCCAAACAATTCGATACGATCTGCCAGCAGTCCATTCTGGAAATATCGATCCGAGCTTTTATAACTGTTCAAGGATTGGCTTCCATTGTTGTGGTATCACACCCATCATGGATTACTCGGACAAAACAGGTGTGTTCAATTTTAAATGTCAAAACACCTTCTGTTGAAATCGTTCCTGGCGGACCGACTCGCCAGGAATCAAGTTTTAACGGTGTTCAGGCTATCAAAGGCAATTCCCGCGATCTCGTACTAATTCACGATGCTGCCAGACCTTTAGTTACGCACGAACTGATATCTCGAATTCTGACTGCCGCCAGTACCGTATGCGCAGCAATACCGATTATCCCGTTAAAAGACAGTATAATTGCATTTGATCAAGGAATGGTTATCGATTATCCAGAGCGAAATTGTCTTGCTGCCGTTCAAACACCTCAAGGCTTTCAAATCGATTGTATTAGACATGCACATCAACTTGCAAAATCAGAACGATTCGCAAATGCACCGGATGATGGAATTCTTGTTATGCGAGCCGGATATCCGGTTGCAACTGTTCAAGGAGATGAGATTAATATTAAAATCACATCGCCCGAGGATAAAATATTTGCTGAGAGCTACCTTAACAAAAGAAAAACCGTAACGTCTTCATAGCGCACTATTTATCCGGCTTTACACCTCCGCATTGATCCCATATATACAGCCAGCTCATTGCCGTATTTGAGACAGCATGTGAATAGGAGATACTGCCCACACCAAAAGGTATCGAACGCACATCATATTGATTTATTGGGATATTCTCAGTTTGTAATGTCTTTACCAAAATTTGAGACACCTTATCCGTTTTATCGACACTTTCAAGAAGAAGATGGTCCAATTGAGTAGATGAACGTGGACGTCTGCTTTGGCCTGGCCAACGAATGCGGAAGTGAGCATGATTCTTTTCAAGAAAAATATCATAATCGGTCATCCATGTTATATTTTCTGCTGCAGAAGTATGCATTAGGGGATGATTCAGGTTTGCGATGTATTTTGCAATTTTCCCCATTCGCCACACGGCCTGATCGTACGATTTATTTTTTTTTATAGATGTGATCCCTTTTTCTGATTCGGACAATATTTCTTTCACAATATCATCGCGATTCAGGTACGTTTCATCAGTTTCCTGAACTCCTCTGATAAGTTGTGATTGAAATCGGTCCATAAGTTGCTGCAAATTCTCCGGCATAAGATGTTTGGCATCAGACACAATGCACATGTAACTGCCATGGGTCCATGCAAAACCCGATGCTGTAATAAAAAAACAACTCAAAATACCTATCAGTAAAATTCTATGGTTTCGCAGCATATAGTCTCCTTTGAATTTCATCTCTATCGAGATCCTCAAATTCAATTATCTTCAACCGTGACGTATGCCCACTGACAATTTCTATTTTTGATTTCGGAATATGAAGTTTTTTCGAAAGGAATTTCAACAGATCAGCGTTCGCCGCTCCTTTTTCAGGCGAAGCTTGAACTTTTATACGAATAACATCATCGGTTACTTCCATGATTTTCGTTTTGGATCCTTTTGGCTGAACTTTAATGGTAATTCGACTTCTCAACAACATCTTCCCACTGATCATATAACTATCAGGTTATTACTTTTTTGACAATTAAATTGCTGCTGGTTCATTTAAGTCAAACCTTGTAGTATAAGAAAAACAGCCTGTGATAAAGAAGAAATAGGAGAATGGGAATATGTTAAAAGCTGGAATTTTTATTGATGCAGAGAATGTCATGCGAACCGGTGGATGGGGATTGAGATATGGAGTATTGAAAGAATTTACAAAAGCACAAGGTGCATATATTGTCAGAGCCAATACGTATATAGCGATGGACCACGAACGCGAATCCGTTGATATCGAGTTTCGAAGGAAAAAACAGCTGTATCGCTCTAATTTGCGACAGCTTGGATATAAAGTAAGTTTGAAGCCGGTGCGACGATTCAAAGATAGTGACGGCACAATAATCACAAAGGCAAATGCTGACTTAGAGCTTGCAATTGATGCAATTCTCCAGGCTCGAAATCTTGACTACATTATTCTTGTTTCCGGTGATGGGGATTTTGTTCGTTTAATTACTGCTATTCAGAACATGGGTTGTCGCGTTGATGTTATTGGATTGCATTACTGTAGCCGCGAACTGCGCGAGGCAGCGGATCATTTTATTTCAGGTTTTCTCATTCCGGAGTTGATACCCGCGGATGAAAATCGGCAACGAGGTATCCTTACTGCTGTAAATGAAGAAAAATATTTCGGATGGCTTACGCGAATGCGCTCCCTTCATCTTGACGATTTGGACAGCGAAATATTTATACATGGCAATGATTTAGAACAGGGGCGATTATCCAACGAAAGATTCTCTGAAATCAGGGATCAGCAGGCTGTTATTGAATTTGATTTGATCTCAGATGAAAAAGGTCGAAGAGCTGTTAATGCAACGGTATTGAAACCTGATGAGACATGTCTTCCGCGAGATAAAGAAGATGGGAATCAAAATGCCTGACTAGAATACAGGCAACAACACGGGAGTGTCTGTGATGAAAATTTTTTTCAATTGGCCGGACTATCTTATTCCGATAGTTACAGGAAAAGAGGATCTGGGGTATATCTTCGATCTCTTCATCAATACACTTCTTTTACAGAATGACGAAAAGGTATCCAGGCGTATTACCCGTATTGTCACCGACATAAAAACCGAAGATGAAGTAATCTGGCGCTGGGAATTACCTCAACCGGTGCTTTGGGAACATATGAATGTTGGTCACAAGATATCGGACATGCAAATTTGGATGCGTCAATATAGTGTCGGATCTTATATTGCTCAGGATGTTTCCGATCTAGTGCCTGGTCCGGTCTTAAAACCCGAAGAGAAAGCAACGATTAGAAGATTTCCAGTTCGATTTACTACTGATAAAATGCCCGGGACGCTGGTCGTCAGGATTTTTTCGGGACCTCATCTGATTGGTCGGAATGACATAATGGTTCGAAGTGAAATTCCCAGCGATCATTACATTTTCCCAGTAAAAGGTAATTGGCAAGTTTTCAATAATTTTGATTACAATCTTTTTCACCGGCAATTTGCAAGCCAGGAATTCGCCATTGACGTGCTTCGGTTGTCCGACTCCGGTCTGGTACGTAAAAACACATCTAACCTTCCTGATGATTTCGTATGTTATGGTGAGCGGGTCTACGCGATAGCTAAAGGGAAGGTGATCGAAGTTTCTTCAGAGTTGCCGGATCACAGTGCCGACGAGTCCTTGACGACGTCCCTCGCACACATGGAATTCAGCTCCAATATTGATTTTTGGAAAACTCAGGTCGGCAATTTCGTCCTTATTCGGCATGACAATGACATATTCAGTTTCTATGGCCATTTGAAACAACACAGCATAGCAGTTAATCCGGGAGACGATATTGCGCAAGGAGTATTGATTGGCGAGGTGGGGAACTCGGGGAGCAGCAAATCAGCACATCTCCATTTTCAATTGAATAAAGGACCCAACCCGTATGCGAGCCGAAGTATACCGCCGGTATTTAGCAACACATACAATCCCTATTGCCAGCCACTACCTCTGATTACTCAGAATCTAACAATGGTTCATACAGCAGATTAGTCCGCAAATTCTGCGTATTCACTCGCCATTTCACCATCTATTACAACTGCTGACGGCAATGAATTTGCGTACATTTGGAAATGACGGAATGCTTTAGCGTTATCCCTTTCAATCACCCGTACCGGCCATTCCATATTGAGTTCACTCGCGACTAAATCCCATTCTTTTTCGCCGACCGCTCGTCGAGTATGCTGGAGTGTATTTTCCGGAACACGATAAAGATTGAAATTCTTGTATCCTCGCCGCAGCAAATTTTTTACCGTCCCTTCGGTATCAAGTTCTGTTATTAATGCTGAAGGACCATTGCTCACCATCACGATATAACACCGCATGTTTTACCTCCCATGCTTGACTTCTTATGGATTCAAATTGAGTTTAAGCTAGAGTTTGACGAGCGTCAACAATTTTTCTCAAATAAGTATAAATGTTTTTTTTATTTCCAATCTTCCAAAAATTCTGTTCAGATCAACAAAAACAAAATCATGCTTTCTATTGTTATAACTTTCTGGCATACTTTTGTTACTTCGCTTTGTGACCAGGCGAAGTCGCCGTTGTTTATCTTTTTCAGGAGGAGTGGGTTTGAAAAAAATATATTTTTTTACATGCATCATTGTACTAACCTGTATTGTGAGCGCATCCGCTGACCGGGTTGCCATCTATGATGTCCAATATACCGATGACCCATCAGGTAATTCGCCTTATGCCGGTACGAATGTTACTGTCACGGGTATTGTTACTTTTGCCACATATGAAGGATTTGTAATGGCTGAAAGTGAAGGACCGTGGCATGCTATCTACATTTACACTCGAAAGTGTATCCCGGATATTGGTGATGAAGTTGAGATTACAGGACGTGTTACCGAATACTACAATATGACAGAAATTGATAATATAACTAGTTGCTCAGTGTTATCCACCGGCAATTTTATTGATTCGGTTACTGTTGACACTCAGACGGCCATGCAGGAAAGTTATGAATCCGTTCTCGTAACGATTTTGGACGTTTTGGTTACGAGTTTGGAAAGCTATGGTGAATGGGTAATAAACGATGGATCGGCAGGGCTCCGTGTTGACGATTTAAATGATTATATGTATTTCCCCAAGACAAACGATTATTTCGATTCTGTAACCGGTGTAATCTTTTATTCTTTCGGTTTGTTTAAATTAGAACCACGTTACACCGCAGATTTGAATGGTGATCCCATACCACATTATGCGCTTGGCGGCACGGTTATCACCATGAATGACAGCCGCGATATCATCGAAGATGCATATATCGAAATCAAAGGTGACCGGATCGTCGATATAACGACAGAAATGCCGACAGGAATTACTGTCGTCGAAACGGGAGGTTTGATATTCCCGGGTTTGATCGATGCACATAACCATCCTGTTTATAATTGTCTTGATTTTATTCCCTTCACAACCACTTTCACGGAACGGTACGAGTGGCAGGCTTCGGCTTTGTATGATCAATTTAAGGATCAGTACTATGGGATACGTAACTATGGCGGCAGCTACGCTCAGGCTACAAACATCTGGAAACTTGCTGAAACCCGCGCTCTATGCGCAGGAACGACAATGATTCAAGGTTATAACTGCAATGGCGACAGCAACAATGATATCGCTCATCAAGGCATGATTATTAACAATGCCGAGAGATGGCCAAGCAAAGCTTTTTCGAACACATTCCCTCTTGGCGAAAGCCAGTCTTATTGGCAGAATCTTGCCAATCAATATTACAACAGATTTGTCATCCATCTTTCGGAAGGATTTTCAGCCGCTGCTCTTCAGGAGTTCTATACATGGCAAAGCTGGGGAATGCTGGATTGGCGAACGGCGATCATTCACGCCGTATGTTACGGTACAGCTGAATGGAATGCCATGGCAAATGCAAATGCTCATTTGATCTGGTCACCAAAGACCAACTGGGTGCTTTATGAAACTACCGCTGATGTTCCTGGTGCTCTGGATGCCGGTGTCAATGTCGCGCTTGCTCCTGACTGGACCGAATCCGGAATGCCCAACATGCTAGCAGAAATGAAATTTGCCAATGAAGTTAATGAGGCGTTATGGGAAGGTCAGATCACTCCGATACAGTTTGCCGAATTTGTGACGAGAAATGCTGCTTACGCCATGGGTGTACAAGATTGGACCGGTCAAATTGCTCTGAATTATCAAGCCGATATTATGGTTATTCCAGGATCCAGTTCCGAACCTTATCAATCGCTTCTGAACGCAAATCCCGAAGATGTCAATCTCACAATCGTCAGCGGTCGCCCCATGTATGGGGATCAGGTTTTCATGGATCAATTTGATTTCCTTACTATGATTGATGATATCTCTATTTGCGGAGTACCTAAAAAACTTGCCATTCGTATAGATGCCAGCTCCATTCCAAATTCTGATAAAACGATTGCAGCGGTTGTTAATGATCTTATGACCGCATATGATGCAGTATATCCAAAGATATGTAATTTTATGAGTTTTGATCCTTGCGGTAACGGCACCCCAACACCCACACCTTCAGCGGCGACGCCGACGCCCACACCACCCCAATCACGAACACCAACACCGACACCTTCAGGCGTTACGGCAACACCAACACCCACAAACCCAGGCTGCGATGAATTGGGTGTCACCGTTTGGATGCCCTCAAACGATTTTGGTCCCGGTGACCCATGCGCTTTGGAAGCTCATATCTGCAATCCTTCAGGTATCACCTATATCAACTATCCGCTTTTTGTAATACTGGATATCTATGGCACTTACTATTTCGCTCCCTCATATTCCAGCTACGACTATTATACACTTGCTGAACTACCTCCTGGTTTACTGGTAAAAACTATAATTCCAGAATTTCCATGGCCCGACAACGTCGGAAGTGCGGACAATATTTTGGTCTATGGTGCTATGACAACAAAGGATTTTTCTCAGTTATTCGGAAACTATGGCTTCTTTTCTTTTGGATGGCATAGCAGTTATTAACTTGACCCTTTGATATTATTCAGGAAATATAAATCGATCCAGTTTATCCTGATGGATATCGGCTGTGTTGAGGTATAATTTGAAAAATCTTCCTCCACCGCGGTCATCATAGCGAATTCGCAAATGATACATTCCTGCTTTCAATCTGAATAAACCGCATTCAAACCTGACATTGTGCGGACCCGTATTATCGATTATACATTGATCATTTAACCATACCGCAGAACCATCATCTGATTCGGTCCCGATTAAATAATCTCCGCATCTATCAATACTGAACATCGTATCCCATTGAATTGTAAATGGCGGGTCGGCAGAAAGATCATTCGGTGAGGATATAATTGGCACTTTCTCTATACGGTCGATGGAATACGGGATTTTGTGCTGCAAACCTTTATATAGGGTTTGTTGAATACCGGTTTGATGCTTCGTAACATCTTGATATAAAGGTTCCACATCTTTTCTGGAAACAAGCCGTTTCCATTGTTCCAGAGGGATATCATATAAAAGATATGAATACCCAATCGAATCATATGGAATAAACTCCGAACGAAGCCATGCATATTTCTGTGCAGGGGCTAGTATACCCACAAGATCATTCACTCGGACACAAACGATACCCGGCACCGGTTTTGAAGGCGCTAGCGAGAACGGACTTCCATAAAACGATGGTATTTTCTCATACACTGCTTGATCATCTTGGCCCCAATCCACATTTGAATCTGCAAAATAGCGATAAAATAACTCACGATGGCCAGCAAAAACATTTGAGTATGGAATGAAGTGAGGATAAAAAGAGATCACACTCATCATTTGCCATCCTATACAGATCCAGCCAAGGCATAATAAATATTTGTTTGACCAGCGCTTAAAAAATACTGAAATCAAAATCGCCATAAGGGGGAACAATACAATAAGAAAACGAATACCGAGTTGTGAACGAAGAAAGAAACTTGTAAGAACAAAATAAACAATTCCAGGCATTATTATCCATTTCAATAAAATGGGAGTCATTCGGTATTTGGATAAAGAAAAAAACGCAAACAGCCATAAAATCAACGTGCCAGCGGGTGTTTTAAATAGTAATAAAACCGGATAGTAAGAGATCACAGGATCTTTATAGATTTTACCGAAATAGTAAACTTCTACCGGCTGCTGGTCATCGTGAAGGCACCAATCGAGCCCTTCTACGTATGCCAGCGGTAACGGGCATGGCCAGTTGCCGAGTTCCTGCGAAAAAATCTTGGCGTTTTCGGTATGCCATGTAACATCTTTTATTTTCCCGAACGAAAGCCATCCGCCGAAACCAGCCCATACAGTGAAGAAAGCAACACTTCCCCACAAACATCCGATAATCAATGTTCTGTTTACATGTGATTTTAATTCACCATGTTTAAATGAGTCAGGGAGAAAAATTTTAATGATTTCGAAAATTGCAATCAAACAACAGAATATACCCCAGAATACAGCTGCGGAAAATTTGCTCAACAGACTCAATCCGGTAAAGAATCCGCTCCATATCAAAGCTTTTTTCCGATCGGTAACCATGAAAAGGTACATCTGATAAAGTGAAGCGATGATCATCAGTGTTACTGGAACATCAGTTGTCGCCAAGCGCATGTGGGCCAAAATATTGGGATCGAAAATAACCACAAGTAAACTTGCAACAGCAGGTGTAAATGACATCATGCGTCTAACCCAGAGGTAAACTGTAAGCGCCAGTAATACACCCATTATCATTGTTGGCAGCCGACTCAGAAATCGGATCATTGATCCATTCTGCACATTCATTAATCTTTCATAGATATGCACAGCCAGATAATTAATCGCTGAAATCGGCATTTTGGAGTTATCGAAACGTTTAAAGCTGAATTCGGTTATGATCTGCTTTCCGTATTTAAGATGATTTTGTTCATCGAATGTATAACTTTTTTGCCAGCCACTTGTCCCGGCTAAAAGTAATTGCACACCAAGAATGAATAGAACAAGGCAACGTTGCCAATGACGTTTGTTGAATGATCGTATTTGATCTTTGTGTCTGTAGGATGAACGTGATGATATCACATCGAGATTCTCTGATATTATGAGATCAACCGATTTCCCTTTCCTTTTCACATTTGTATACTATTTTCTTTTAAATTTAAAGTGTTTAACATCGTGTAATCTTGGGTAACCATCTTCAACCGCGAAATATGTTTTTTAAATATTCCGCAAAACATTGGAGTTTATAGATTATTATATTTGTCAA